>JAUSPT010000032.1 GCA_030652805.1 bacterium
CAGCTGTAACAAATTGGCTGATTGAGTACAATTTTAATCGCCCTCATCAAGCGCTTGATTATTTAACACCCATGAGATATATTGAGAATCACAATGAGAATCTTAAACAAAAAGTGTTACCTATGTGCCCAGCCAGCACAAGAACTTGACACATTAAATTAAACTATGATAGATTGCTTGTAAATTTGAAGCTTTTTAAAGTTTTTAAAAAAATCAAATGTTGGAGGGGAATATGGGCAAATTGATGAAGACTGGTGTTGTTCTGCTTTTAATAGTGTCTCTCTTATTTGCAGTTGCTACTATGATTATAATAGGACGAAACCAGGACCAAAAAAGACAAATTGCAAATCTCACTGATGATCTAAATAAAACAAAAGAAGCTAAGGCAAAGGTAGAGGAAAACCTGAAAAACATGACTGCAACAAAAATTTCTCTCGAAAAACAGTTAGCACAAACACAGATAGAACGCGATAGATACAAAACAGCTCTAACATCAGAAAAACAAAAAACAGCCCAATTAACAGATGATATAAAAAAAGAAATTCAAATAAAGGATAACTATAAGACTCAGTTAGACAAAGCTGATTCACAAATTAGTTCTCTCATATCCCAGAAAGAAAATCTTAATAAAGAGTTAGAAAAAGAATCAGCAAAAAGGATAGCTATTGAAGTGCGTATTGCTAGGCTTCTTGGCAAGGAAATTTCTGAAAAGAAAGTACCTGGGGAGAAACAAGAAAGAAAAGATGTGCCTGTGTTTAATGAAAATATGATAGGAAAGATCCTGAAAATTGATAGAAAAACAGGAATAATTGCTATAGACTTTGAGCGTGACATAAGTAGACACACAGGCAAGAAACTTGTTGTCCTTCGCAATGATAGTCTCATAGACAAGATTACAATCAAGGGAATATATAATACAATAATGGTTTCCAAAATAGATGCATTCGATAATATAAGAAAGATAAAAGATGGCGACACAGTCCAACTTTTGAATCGAGATCCTACAGAAGAGTAGCTAAAAGGAGAACAAAAATAATGGAAGATAAGAAAGCAAAACCAATCATGGAAGATAAAAGTATTCAGAAGGGACCTGAGCTAACACAGAGTTCCGGTATAAATATTGAGCCTCCTAAACAAGAAAGTGTTCAAGTCCAAACAAGCAATAAAGTGAGTCAAGCGTTAGTTAGGGACGGTGGATCTACTAATGTAATAAAACCTCCAGAAACTACACAAGACATTAATATAAAAAGAAGCGAGAAAGAAGAAAAGCCTGAATTTCTAAAACATCCTCCTAAAAAGTTGGATAAAAAAGAGAAATCAAAATTTATAGGAACCGTTGTAATACTTTCTCTTATTATATCGACATGTTCTATTATATTGCTTTTGTTCTGCATAAAGGACACTGCAATACCACAGTTTATTCAACCAGCGATTGATTACTTATACAAAATTGCACAAAACTACCTGTGAAATTAACCAACAGTGGTTAAAGAAAATCTCTTTAAAGCTATAGCCAAACTTGGTCTAAAACCCGTACAAATAGTTGCTTTAAGCTTTATCACAATCATTGCCATGGGAACGCTTTTATTACTGCTGCCCCAATCCAGGAAGCCAGGCATAGACCTCAGTATTATGAACACTTTGTTTACGGCTGCCTCAGCAACGTGTGTTACAGGACTTACTGTGGTTAATATATCAAACACTTTTACACTTTTTGGACAACTCATTATTCTCGCTCTTATTCAAATCGGTGGACTTGGCCTTATGACTATGGTTGGTTTCTTTTCTATTATTCTGAGAAATATGAGTCTAAATGAAAGCTTAGTTATGCGAGATGCTCTCAATTATGAAACTCTTGACAAAATAGGTCATATGCTCGTATCCATTCTCCTTATCACATTCACAATAGAGATTATAGGGTCAATATCTCTATATCTATTTTGGATAGGGGATTTTATAAGCATAAAAAAAACTATTTATTTCTCTGTATTTCATGCAGTTTCTGCATTTTGCAATGCTGGATTCTCACTGTTCCAGAATAGCTTCGCAAATTATAGTAAGTCCAGTGCTTTTAATCTTATAATTACCTCTTTAATTATACTAGGCGGACTCGGTTTTATAGTAATTACTGATATCATTAAAGTTATTAACCTTAAATTGAGAAAAAAACCAGCCAGATTAAAAGTTCATACAAAATTAGTTCTAATTACCAGTATTATCTTAATAATTAGTGGCACACTTATTCTCTTCTTAATTGAAAACAGGAATTTGTTATGTTCATATTCAATTAAGGAGAAGTTGATGATATCCTATTTCCAATCTATAACAGCAAGAACTGCAGGATTTAACACCATAAATATTTGTGGATTAGCGAATGCGTCTTGTCTTATACTCATGATTCTTATGTTCATAGGGGCTTCTCCATGCTCTACAGGAGGTGGAATTAAAACAAGCACACTTGGAATCGCAGTAGTAAGTTTGCGATCATTTATTCAAGGGCAACAAAGGGTAGAGATATTTGGGAGAAGTCTACCCAGGCATTCTTTAAACAAAGTATTCGGAATTATCTTTGTTTCTGCTATATTTATTACGACATGTATTGTAATATTACTACTTACAGAAAGAGCAAGTTTTATGGACATCTTGTTTGAGGAAATATCTGCTTTCGGCACAGTAGGTCTTTCAAGGGGAATAACGCCTAACTTAACTACATCAGGCAAATTAGTAATTATAATCACAATGCTTACTGGTAGGATTGGTCCTCTGGCTATGGCTCTGGCGCTTACAGGAAAGAGAAGAAAGGCTATATATGCATACCCAGAGGAAGAAGTAATTATTGGATAATTAGAGGAGAAAACAATGAAAAAATTCGCAGTAATAGGACTTGGGATGTTTGGCTATAGAGTTGCCGTTACACTTGCTGAGGGGAATGCAGAGGTGATTGCTGTTGATAAAGATCCTAGAAAGATAGAAGCTATAAAGGATAAAGTGACATTAGCTGTAAGAATGGATTCCTCAATTGAAGAAAACTTAGTTTCACAGGGAATAAATAGAGTTGATAGTGTATTAGTCTGTATTGGCGAAATTTTTGAGGCAAATCTACTTACAACTGTCCTATTAAAAAAGCTCGGAGTAAAGCAGATAATATCCAGAGCTGCGAACGATATACAATTCCAAATATTAAAACTGGTTGGTGCTGATAGGATTGTCTCACCTGAAGATGACATGGGGAAAAAAATTGCACAAAATCTGCTTATGTCAAGTATCCTGGATTACATTCCTCTCACAAACGGTCACAGCCTGGTTCAAATCAAAACCCCACCAAGTTTTCTACATAAAAAATTGCGCGATCTACATCTAAGAGACCAATACAAAGTAAATGTTGTAGCAATCAAAGAGCAGGGTGTAGACCAAGATGGAAAAACTATAGAAAAAATTCACAGCGTGCCAGACCCAAATCATATTTTTGTAGAAAATGATGTGCTTGTTGTAGTAGGAAGTAACAGTGACATTGAAAAAATAGCGAAATGAGGAGCCTTTAATTGTGAGAGTAAATCATAAAAAAATTATTGAAGCAGTAAAAGCGATCCTTGAGGCTGTTGGAGAAAATCCAAAAAGAAAAGGACTCATTAGAACACCACAACGTATTGCAGAAATGTATGAAGAAATATTTGCAGGACTGCGTAAAGACCCCAAAAAAGAATTAAAAGTCTCTATTCAAGAAGACCATGATGAGATTGTTCTTGTGAAAGATATCTACTTTGCTTCAATGTGCGAACATCATTTTCTCCCCTTCACAGGTAAAGCTCACGTTGCATATATTCCAAAAGGTAACAGAGTTATAGGCCTCAATACATTAGTCCATGCTGTTGATCTGTTTGCCAAGAAGCCTCAACTACAGGAAAGATTAACCACAAACATTGCTGATGCACTCATGGAAATATTGAAGCCTCAAGGCGTTATTGTTCTAATAGAAGCAGAGCATTTATGCATGACAATGAGAGGTGTTAAAAAACATGGTGCAATCGCAGTCACTTCTGCTGTGAGAGGAATATTTAGGAAAAACAGTAAAACACGCGCAGAAGCTCTAAGTCTTATTAAAAGTAACTGAATATGATAAAAATAAAAAATGGAAGTGCAATTCTTAAAAACCGAATAGAAAAGGCTGATTTATATATACAAGATGGCAAGATATATTTTGAATCCCAAAATCAGTCTCCTGATAGGATAATCGATGCTGAAGGAAAATATATATTCCCGGGTTTCTTTGATATCCATTTTCACGGCTGTAATCTGTTTGATTTTACATTAGGCAAATACAATCCTGAAACAAGATCATTCGATGACTCTGAGAAAGCTTTTTCCGAAGGCATTGCTATGCTTGCAATGGAAAAGGCAAAGCAAGGAGTAACTTACGCATTTCCTACAACAGCTGCAGCTCCGATAAAAAATTTACAAACCTGCTTTGCATACCTAAAAAAATTCATGGAGAGCAAAAGCAATGGATTGCATGGAGCTTTTTTGTATGGAGCTTTTCTTGAAGGCACCTTTATAAGCTCTGATTTTTTAGGCGCTCAGTCCCCTACTTATGTGTTTAAACCAAATAAAAAAATATTTAACCAAATAAATGAATCAGGCGCAATTAAATTGGCAAACATTGTATCTGAATATGGAGAAGATTCTATTAATCTTATAAAACACCTTGTAAACAACAACATTGTTGTTGGGACAGGTCATACAAGAGCGACTTGCTTCCAGATTGAAGAAGCTATAAAAGCAGGATTGAAATACTTTGTACACTTTATGAATGGACCTACAAACACTTCCTATAAACCGTTTAATGGAGGAGGAGCAGCCGAAGCCGTTCTGAAAAATGATGAAATTTATGCAGAACTTATTTTGGATGGCTATCATGTTAGCCCGGCCTATATTAGAGACGCAATAAGCAGAAAAACTGATACAAAAATTATTGCTGTAACAGACTCTATGTTTCTGACCGGTAAAAACAAAGTTAAAGAATTTGAATTTTTTGGAGTTAAAGGCACAGTGAGTGATAATAGAGATTACTTGGCTGTTAAGGGAAAAGAAAATACTCTTTTCGGAAGTGTACTCACAACAGATAAGGCATTCTCTAATTTATTGTCATGGCTAACACGAAAAATGGAAGGGATATGGATAAGAAGACACCCTGCATTAGACCTTGAAAGAGCTCTCGTATCTATGGCTAAAATCTTTTCTACAAATAACTGCAATATGCTTGGGCTAGATTCCAGAGGTGTTATTGAGAAGAACAAACAGGCAGATTTGACTATTGGATCTATTTCCGGAGAACAAGGAGATTATATCTTCAAAGTAGAACACACATTAGTAAACGGAAGAATTGTTTTTTCAACTGATTAAGTTTTCTTATAGATTTTTTCTGGCTCAAAGAGCTCCTTTTCTACAACTGTAAAACCATCTTTATCATACTTTCTATAAAAACATGTTCTGTAGCCCGTATGACATGCTCCACCTATCTGCTCAACCTTTATAAGAAGCGTGTCATTATCACAGTCTATAAGGATATCTTTTACTTTCTGAATATGTCCTGAAGTCTCCCCTTTTATCCACAACTTCTCTCTTGACCTGCTCCAGAAACATGTTCTTCTTGTTTTAAGTGTTGTTTCCAGAGACTCTTTATTCATATATCCCATCATTAAAACCTTTGAGGTCTTAAAATCCTGAACTATTGCAGGAATCAATCCTTTTTTATCAAACTTCACTTGCTCTGCAAGCTTCTTTAAAATCAAATCTCTTTTCATATAGCGCCTTCCCAACTATTACTCCCATCAAGTCTTTTATTGAAGCTAATTTTTTAATATCATCTAGGCAAGAAATTCCTCCAGATGCTATAACTTTTACTGTTTTTCTATTAATCAGGTGTCCGAATTTTTCTAAATTAGGACCTGTTAACATACCGTCTCTACTTATGTCTGTATAAATAACTGTTTTAATTCCTATATCTTCAACTTTTTCAATTATATCTTCAACTGTAAATTCTGATGCCTTCTGCCACCCTTGAACTGCAACCTTATCGTCCTTTGCATCTATGCTAACAATTATTCTTTCGCCAAATTCAGAGTAAACTTGTTTTAAAAAATCAGAAGAAGCACATGCTTGAGTTCCAATAATTACCCATCTTACTCCATTTTTTAGCAATGTATCTATAGTAGAAATATCCCTTATCCCTCCTCCTACTTCGACAGGGATTTCCAATGCTTTACATATAGAAGTAATTATATCCGGATTTTTAATGCTGCCTGTTTTTGCTCCTTCCAAATCAACAATATGGATTCTCTCTGCCCCTTCTTTTTCCCACTTGAGAGCATATTCCAGAGGACTATTTCCATAAATCTTTAAATCGCTGAAACTCCCCTGCTTTAGTCGAACTACTTTCCCTTGATATATATCTATAGCAGGAATTACAATCATTAAAGAATGCCTTTTGTAGATGGAATAGCTCTCTGTCTTGCATCTATTGCTGTCGCCTCATCCAGTGCTTTTCCCAGTGCCTTAAAAATAGATTCATATATGTGATGAGTGTTCTTCCCGTATATAAGATTTACATGTAGTGTAATCAAAGCAGTATTTACAAATGCGCGCATAAACTCCTCTACAAGCTGAACCTCAAACCTTTTTATCCTTTTTGCCGGTGCGTTCACATTGAAAACAAAAAAAGCTCTGCCGCTAATATCAACACTAACTTCTCCAAGTGCTTCATCCATTGGAAGTCTTGCATATCCAAAGCGTTTCACGCCCCTCTTGTCTCCAAGAGCCTTTCTGAGCGCCTCACCAAGACATATTCCTATGTCTTCAACTGTATGGTGATCATCTACTTCAATATCCCCACATGCCTTTATATTCAAATCAAACAAACCGTGCTTTGTCATTAATGTAAGCATATGATCGAAAAAAGGGATCTTCGTTCTTATATTTGCATTTCCTTTACCGTCTAGAACAAGTTTTAGATCAATATTGGTCTCTTTTGTATCACGTTTTACAATTCCTGTTCTTTTCATCTTCTTCTCCATATTTTTATCCACTACAGCAAGATTTACCTTGTCTTATCCAATTCAAACGCTTTATGAAGGACTCGTGCGGCTTTTTTGCCTTCTTTCTTATCCACCAAACATGAAATCTTTATTTCAGACGTGCTTATTGTTCTGATATTTATTTTATTTTTACCAAGTATTTGAAACATCTTTGCAGCAACACCTGCATGGGTTCTCATACCAATACCTACTATTGAAATCTTAGCTATATTTTTATCACATTCTATTTTCTTAGGATTAACAGTGCTTTTTAATTTATCAGTAACATCAAGTGTTCTCTTTATATCTTCTTTTGCAACAGTAAAAGATATGTCGGCCACTCCTTTTGCGCTTATATTCTGAATAATCATATCTACGTTTATATTTTCATCTGCTATATTATTGAAAATTGTTCCTGCAATTCCAGGCTTATCTGGAATACCAATAATTGATATCTTTGCCTCATCCTCGTTTAATATAACACTTCTAACTAATGCCTCTTCCATTTTTCCCCTCTCTTTTGATACAACCACTGTACCTGTTTTGTTAATAAAGCTGGATCGTATATGAAGCGGTACTTTAAATCGCTGAGCTATCTGCATTGAACGCGGCGCCATTACCTTTGCCCCAAGGCTTGCCATTTCCAGCATTTCTTCATAAGTGATGCTTTTAATCTTCTTTGCCTGTGGAATTACCCTTGGATCTGATGTAAAGACTCCTTCAACATCAGTATATACTTCGCACTCATCTGCGCCTAGAGCTGCAGCAATTGCAATAGCACTCGTATCTGAAGCTCCACGTCCCATGGTTGTTACATCATTATTAATACTTACTCCCTGAAATCCCGCAATAACTACAATCTTTCCTTTTTTAAGTTCTTCTCTTACTCTCTTTGCTCCAATCCTCAAGATTCTGGCCTTTGTATGGGATGTGTCAGTAATTATTTCTACCTGAGACCCTGTAAAGGATATTGCATCATATCCTAAAGAGTGTATAGCCATTGTAATTAGTGCTATTGAGATTCGTTCTCCTGTAGAAAGGAGCATATCCATCTCTCGTCTTGATGGAGAATCTGTTATTTCTGCTGCCATTTTTATCAAATTGTCAGTAGTTTTCCCCATAGCAGAAACGACTACTACCACATTATCATATCTATCTCTAGCCTTAACAATCAGTTTCGCTACATGCTTGATTCTCTCTGCATTTGCTACTGACGTTCCACCATACTTCTGCACAATAAGACTCATAATTTATATTCCTATAATTCTTAATATACTATTTATGTTCGGTTCTACTGTTATAGGTTTCTCAACGCTTCCTATTGCGCGATCCGGATCCTTTAAACCATGACCAGTAAGAACACAAACTGTTATCTTTTCTGAATGATTAGCTGAATTCTGCTGCTTTTTAAAATAATCATCCTTTGCCAATTTAATTATCCCTGCCACACTTGCTGCTGAGGCTGGTTCAACAAAAACCCCATCCTCCTTTGCCAGTAATTTATAGGCTTCGAGAATCTCATCATCTGTAACTGCATATATTAGTCCTGATGACTCATCCCTTGCTTCCTCAGCCTTTTTCCAGCTTGCCGGATTACCAATTCTTATTGCAGTTGCAATAGTCTCAGGATTACGAACAATCTCCCCTCTTACAATGGGCGCTGCTCCCGCTGCCTGAAAGCCCAGCATTTTAGGAAGATTTCTAATTTTACCTGCTTCCTTATATTCCTTATATCCCATCCAGTACGCAGTAATGTTTCCCGCGTTTCCGACTGGAATTGCATGAAAGTCCGGCGATCTTCCACCAAGCTGGTCACAGACTTCAAAAGCACCCGTCTTCTGCCCTTCTATTCTATATGGATTTATGGAATTTACCAGAGTGATAGGATAATTATCTGTTATCTCCCTGACTAGTTTGAGAGCATTGTCAAAGTTCCCCTTAATGGCAATAACCTTTGCGCCATGGATAAGCGCCTGAGCAAGCTTGCCCATTGCAATTGCACCTTCTGGAATTAATACAATGCAATTCAGCCCCGCTCTGGCAGAATATGCAGCGGCCGATGCTGAAGTATTGCCTGTTGATGCGCACATTACTGCCTCTGCGCCCTTCTCCAACGCCTTTGAAATTGCCATTGTCATTCCACGATCTTTAAAAGAACCTGTTGGATTCGCTCCTTCAAATTTTAGAAATACTCTTGTTCCTGTTATATTTGAAAGCTTCTCAGAAAAAATTAAAGGAGTATTACCTTCATTTAACGTTACTATCGGAGTAGCTCGAGACACAGGAAGATATTTTCTGTATTGATTTATAACACCATTCCACATAAGCTAACTCGCTTTCTTAAAATCTAATCTTTGACTTATTATTAAAATTAGTTTTGCTGATAGATAACCGATCATGCTGCCTGCAACTATATCTAATGGATAATGAACTCCTATATAGACTCTGGAGAATGCAACCAGAAAAGCCAATAAATAAAATAATAGCCATTTTTTATAATAACCAGACAACACTGCAGCCGTTGAAAAAGCAGTCTGAGAATGGCCTGATGGAAATGAGCCTACATATAATTTTTGTCCATATATATTCATATCCATAAATTGAGACAATGGCCTGGGTCTCTGAATAAGCTCTTTCAAGATATGAACAACTATGCCTCCCAAAAAGATAGTAATTAGTGATATGACGAGTATTAATAAAGCATTTTTTCTGTCAAAGATTAATATGCTTACTACTATAAGTGGGATTAGGAAAAAACCATTTCCTAGTTGCGTCAATGTGAACATTACGAATCCCATACATGAATTCCAGAGATGCTGATTAATAAATAGGAAAATTGACTGGTCTATTGATATAATGTAGTCAAGCATCAATCTTCAACTCGTATGATCACGCTTTTTCTCTTAATAATATCCAACTTATCAATCTCTCTTATTGCTAAGCAAATATCCTTTTCCTTTGCCTCATGGGTCATCATAATAATTGGAACAGCGCCGCTTTGTTTTCTATCCTTTTGGATTACTGAAGCTATACTAATCTTACTCCTGCCCAATATGCCGGAAATTTTCGCAAGGACACCCGGTTTATCTACTGCTGAGAATCTAATATAATACCTTAATTTATTCTCTGATGTTTCTTTAATATCTAAACGATTGGTAAAGGAATAATCATCCATTACATTGCTTTTTGCGCTCATCTTTCCAACAATGTCAATAATGTCTGAGTAAACAGCATTGGCCGTTGGCATCTGTCCTGCCCCAAGCCCATAGAACATCATCTCTCCGATACTGTCGCCACGTAAATATATAGCATTATACACATCGGACACAGAAGAAAGTAAATGTCCCTTGGAAATTAGAACTGGATGCACACGAACATCCAACTTATTTTCTTCTCTATTTGCTATGGCTAGCGGTTTAATTACATATCCTAATTCCTCAGCGTATTGAATATCCTCTAAAGTTATATTTCTGATTCCCTCTACATAAATGTGCCCCATATCAACCCTTGTTCTATAAATGATAGAGCTGAGAATTGCTATTTTATGAGCAGAATCAACACCGTCTATATCAAGAGATGCGTCAGCTTCCGCATACCCTAAATCTTGAGCGTCTTTTAATGCCGCGGAGAAAGTCTGACCATCCAGAGACATCCTGCTAAGTATAAAATTAGATGTTCCATTAACTATTCCTAAAACAGATGTTATATCTGATGAACGGAAACTGTCTCTGACAGCTTTTATAATAGGAATGCCCCCTGCGACACTTGCTTCAAATTTTATATACACATTTTTATCTTTTGCCGCCTGAAAGATCTCATCACCATGAATCGCAAGAAGCGCTTTATTAGCCGTTACAACATGTTTCTTGTTTTTTAGTGCAGTAAGTATAAACTTCTTTGCAGGTTGTATGCCTCCTATTAACTCTACAATTATATCAATTGAGGGATCATTCAACACTCTGTTTACATCAGTAGTGAGTAAAGCTTTATTAATCTTCACAGATCTAGGCGTTGTGATATCTAAATCCACTACATGTTTTAACTCTACCTGTTTCTCCTGCTGAATTATTTTTACAAGACCTGTGCCTATTGTTCCAAACCCTATAAGCCCAACCTTTTTCATCCCGGTCTCCACTGATTTCATTAGAAAACTTGAACCATATCTTTTTTAGGTACATATATAATGACAGGATCATTATGCCCTTTTTTAGCAGCTTTTTCATAAACTTCATTAACATGATCTCCGCTACTAATAACTGTATCGTCTTCAAAGCTTTTAAGTGCTACATACTGCCCACTATATTTTTTTTCTTTTACCAACTGAACGGTCATTGTTATACCCTTCCCCTTTTTTCAGCCTATTAGTCACTTCGCTTTTACCTTAGTATTACGATATCACAATGGGATATGTCCCTATTTATTCATTAATCAATCATTTTCGTGTACTGCAGATACTCTGCCATAAATGAACTTAACATAATAAACTTTTAAAATCCCTTTATAAACCCACCATTCTTCTTTTACTTCTATTCCAGAAAAAGAAGTAGAATGAGAAATGCGTTTACGTGTAGGTGCACCACAAAGAGACATAACTTCACTTTGGGACATACCAATCTTAACTTTTTTTGAAACATCTCCAGAGAGAAGACCGCAGGAACTAAGAAGAAAAGAACATATGAGAGTTATTGCAATCCAGAGTTTCTTGCCCTTCAGTTCATTTTTCATAATACCCCTTCCATTCTCCATTTTTTCAATATACCCTTTTCTTTAGAGTTTAGCTTTTCAGAATGATCTAATAGCTTGGCTACTATTTTTACATTAGTATTTTTATTAATTTTATTTTGAGGAAGCATGCTAGAAACACCTATTGCCTCTTCTTTGTATTTTAATAGCCATTCTGTCTGTTCTTTTACCAACTTTACTCTGCACATTTTGCCTCCCTTTCCGTTATTTTATCATAAACTGCTGGTTTTATTTTTTAGAAAAGATTCTATTTCTTCAATGGCTTGTTTTACGTCATAAAGATATTTTTTGATTTCAAGCAACATAAATATTCTTTCTCGTACGATTTAAACTTTCTTTTAAAAATGGGTTTCTAACCGACCCTTCAATTATAATGTCTACGGATCTATGGAAGACATTTCTTAATCTTTCTTTAAGCTCAAAATATCTATCAAAAAGATTGTCGTTTTCTTTTTGAGCAAATTCAACAATTATGTCTATATCACTACCTGCTCCAAAGTTATCGTTTGTAGCTGACCCAAATAAATCTAATTTTTTAAGATGCAATTCATTGCAAATTTTACTAACTTTTCCTTCATAGGGTTTTATGTCTAACATATTTTTTACTCCTTGAATACTAACTGAATTGTATCACATAATCTTATCATTTTAAATACATGCCTGAGATTAAATCAGGGGCACATCCTATTTATTCCAAAGACATGTAACATATTATCAATAGTCATCTTCCTTCAGTCTTATTCTTTTGAAGAGATTCTCTACGGGGATACCTTTTGTTCCATCCGCTATAGCCATTCTACCAGCCTGAACAGCTTTTATAGTTTCTTTATCCTGAAGTTCATCAAGAACATCTGTAAGAATATTCGTCATCTCAATTCTTTCAATGCGGATTCCATTCTATCAATACCTTCTTTTATGTTCTCCATTGATGTAGCGTATGACATCCTGATGTGGTATGGAGAGCCAAAGGCAGATCCAGGAATAACGCCGACTTTGGCAATGTCCAACAGGAAATTACAAAAATCAATATCTGTATTTATTCTGTTGCCATTATATTCTTTCCCGTAATACGCAGATATATTCGGGAATACATAAAAAGCCCCTTTCGGCTTCTGGCATGAGACATTGTCCATATCATTTAATCTTCCTACAATATAATCGCGTCTTTTCCCGAACTCATTTACCATTTTAGCAACATCGTTTGTTTTTTTCTGTATGGCAGTTAAAGCCGCTTTTTGAGAAATGGATGTCGGATTGGATGTGCTCTGGCTCTGAAGTTTGCCTGCTGCTTTTATTATGTCTGTATCTCCAGCCGCGTAGCCAATTCTCCATCCTGTCATGGAATAGGTTTTTGAAACTCCATTTACTACTATGGTGCGTTCTTTAATATCACTATTCAAAGACGCTATGCTAATATGTTGTATACCGTCATAAATTATTTCCTCATATATCTCATCTGCAATTACATAAATATCATGTTTGCAAGCAATATCTGCAATCTCCATTAATTCATCCTTTGAGTACACGGTTCCACATGGATTTGAAGGGCTGTTAATAATCAGAATTTTTGTTTTCTCTGTTATAGCATTCTCCAATTCATCAGGTAAGATTTTAAAAGCATTCTTTTCAACGCCTTGTATAAAAACAGGTTTTGCACCGGCAAGCTTTACCATATCAGGATAGCTAACCCAATATGGTATAGGGATAATAACCTCATCATCCGGATTACACATAACCTGAATGAGGTTATAAAGGGAATGCTTTGCTCCGCATGAGACAATAACTTGTTCCGACGTATAATCCAGCCCATTATCATTTCCAAACTTATCGCAAACTGCCTTCTTAAGTTCCAATGTTCCTGAAGCAGGTGTATATTTTGTGAAGCCATTCTTTATTGAAGATATAGCAGCATTCTTAATATATTCAGGAGTATCAAAATCTGGCTCTCCAGCACTAAAACCAATTACATCTATCCCTTGCGCGCGCAATGTCTTTATTTTGGCACTGATAGCTAATGTAGCTGATGGCTTTATGCTTTTTATTCTATCAGATAATTTTTGCATTTAACTATTCTCCTATCTCTGCCATCTTCTGTCCAACCCTGACTATGTCTCCCTCTTTGACAAGAATATCCTTCAAAACACCAGATACTGGCGCAGGAACATTAAACGTAGCCTTATCTGTCAGCATCTCAATTACATCATCTCCTTTGTTTATATTATCCCCTTTTTCGCACATCCAAAAGGAAACCGTTGCTTCTTCAATCCCCTCTCCAAGTTCCGGCAAAATAAAATCCACGCTATTATTCATACTTTAAATTATTCCAAAATTTCTTGCTACGGATTATATAACATAACTACTCCTGCAATCAATAACAATAACGTCTCAGCTTGCAGATGCAAACAGCTCATCTGCCTTATATGAACTTCTGACAAAAGGACCTGAAGCAATAATAAAACCTTTATCTTCGGCAAATTTTTTATATTCCTCAAACATTTCAGGCGTAATAAATTCTTTAACAGGAAAGTGATTTTGTGACGGAGATAAATATTGACCGAGCGTTAATAAATTACAGCCAACGCTGCTTAAATCGTCCATAACTCTTAAAACTTCTTTTTTTGTTTCTCCAAGCCCCAGCATTATACCTGATTTAGTGACTATTTTTGAATCAAACTCTTTTATCATTCCAAGCAAATTAAGAGATATTCTATAATTTGCTTCCTGCCGCACATTCTCATATAAACTTGGAACAGTCTCGAGATTATGACCAAATACATCAGGCTTGCTCCGAGCAACCTGTTCTACACAATCCTCTTTGCCTTTAAAGTCAGGCGTAAGAATCTCTATTACAACATCCGGGATATTGCTTCTAATATCCATTATAACATCTGCAAATTGGCCCGCTCCATAATCCTTGAGATCATCTCTTGTTACGGAAGTTATAACAACATATTTTAATCTTAATTCATAAACCGCCTTGCTTAATCTTTTCGGCTCATTTTTATCAACTGACAAAGGGATGCCATGCTTTACTGCACAAAATCTACAGTTTCGCGTGCAAACATCCCCGAGTATCATAAAAGTCGCAGTATGACGAGAAAAACATTCGCCTATATTGGGACACTTTGCGCTTTCACATACTGTATTTAAGCTTAGTTTTTTAAGAATATGCCTTGTCTCTTCTGTAGCCTTTATATCAGGTATTCTTTTTTTGAGCCAATCAGGTAATCTTTTATGCATATCTCATATCTCTACTGAAACAATTCCCAAATTCAGTTATAAGAATTTGTTTTGTTTTCTGCATATCAGTTTGTTTTTCTGTTAATTCATCCAGAGACGTTACTTTTTTATCTCTTATACCACACGGAGTTATCATCCTAAAATGTTCCTTGTTCGGATTAATATTTATACAAAATCCGTGAAAAGTCGTCCATTTACTCACGCCAATACCTATTGCCGCAATCTTTTCATTTTCTATCCAAACGCCAGTGTAATTATTTATTCTGCCAGCCGCTATTTTGAAATGCGACAAGAATCTAATTATTACCTCTTCTAAGCTCCTCAGATAAAGATGTATATCCTTGTTCCATTGTGCAAGATTTATAATTGGATAACCTACTATCTGACCAGGCCCATGATAGGTTATATCCCCTCCCCTATCTACCTCGTAAACTTTTATTCCATTTTTTTTCAGAACCTCATTACTGACAAGGATATTTCCCCTGCCGCCTTTTCTGCCTATTGTAAATGTTGGAGGATGTTCTGTTAATATAAGTGTGTCTGGAATCTCATTCTTAATCCTTTCAGACAGTATTTTTTTTTGAAGATTATAAACTTCCATATAATCCTTAAGTCCAATGTCTAACACATTACATACTGCTTTCATCTAAATGCCCTTCCTCTTTGTCACAAAATCTATTCATAATTTTTAATTATTTTTTTATAACGTGCGTCTGAGGCGCGCTGTCAGGCGTCGCCTCCAACCGTCTTGTTAGAAGATCTTTTCTTGTCAGTTCTCGGCTCCAAGCACCAGAAATCATCCGTGATTCCCGCGCTCTCCAACATCTGGCTGGTTTTCTCAAAATCAATGTCATAGTGAGCGGTATGGCAGTCTGAACCGATGCTGAGACGAACTCCCTGCGATTTTAGTTCAGCCAGATATTCCAGGTATTGGGAGACAAATCCTTCTGGATAGTGTGGATTCAACAGATTTGCCCCGATATTGATTTCGACCGCCGTATTATGCTTGATCGCCGCTGCGGCGAACTCTCGATGCATGGATCTCGGAATCACGCTGAAGTCATCAAACCATGGTTCTGCTGGATAATTGTTATTTTCGTCTTTCCAGTGTCCCATCCACCACCAGGGATGTGCGACAATATCTACCAGGGGATGAGTTGCTAGAAACATGTTTTGTCTGTGATAATCTCGGATCACGGCCTTACGTTCCATCGGAACGTACATAGGCCAGTGTGTGCCGCCGATTACGTATTCGATCTGGTATTTCGCTATGTCTTCTGCAGTGATTCCTATCGCAAGGGAACATCCTTGTTGACCACCCGAACGCAAGCCGTAGACAGGCTTATCGTGCTGACCGCTCGCGATTTCGTCAAGTTCCCATTGCGACACACAACTCGCCTCAACCCCGAAATGAAAACGAGAGGAAGGGGCGGTGAACAGGAATTCCTCTCGAGACCTGGCAATATCGGCCAGGTTGTACGGAGTGTGCAAATGATCCGTTAATCCAAAATCGCAAATATCCTTTTCCTCTGCTTCACGAACAAGATCTGAGACTGTCATGCAAGCCCCGTCGCATGAGTTCTGTGAATGGATGTGCCAGTCGGATACCAACTTCATTCCGTCGACCTTCTAACATTAATCAGTGAACATTTAGTTCTACTTTAATATTACCATAGCTCAGATTGCTTCGTCGTTCCAAAAGATTTCTGAACTTTGCAGCAAAATTATATTTCAACTTATACAAACGCAAGAATAATTGCAATAGAGAGCATTGACATCATGGTAGAGGTTACAATAATACTGCCATTATAAAGGACGCTGCTTTTAATCAAAACGTTTGATGGTCTTTGCGAAGATTTCCGCTTGACGATCCGCTTCAACAGTATCAAAATAATTGGTTTTCAGCATGATGATCCATGGCTGGATTTTCTCCCAGACAGGACAACTTCCACGCTCATAGCGGGGTAGCTTGCCTGCGAGCTGAGGATAACGATCCTTGTTCTCATCAACGGACTTGTTCAGGTTTGCGAAAACAGGTTCAAGATGAACAGGTTGATATGATCCGTAAAAACCGTCGCCTCCAAGCTCAATAAAAGTGGCTAAGAAGTCTGACCACACAATATCATTACGCGTGATCCTTGCTGCGTAGTTCCAGTAAGCATTGACGTACCCTTCTGGGTTTTTCTGAGGAACAATCCACTCACAGTCATTAACGACACTGTCAAATACATTAGCGCTGTATGTGCGCATCTTTGCCAGTTCATCGATACGCTCAAGTTCAGCTAGCGCTACCGCAGCGGCTATTTCAGGCAGACGCTGGTTCCAGCCTATACTATCGTGTCTCTGGTAATTCGGTTGGCAACGCAACTGTTCCGAGACTACATTATCGCCCGGTTTAAGAGTAAGATCTTTAAATCCAATGGTAGCTGCCTTCCTAGCCGCAAGCGCCAGTGTATCATCTGAACAGATCAAGATACCGCCGTCACCGCAGGTCAGTGTTTTAGAAGACTGAAAACTGAAGCTGGCAAAATGGCCGATGGAGCCGGTTACGCGTCCTTTGTAGTAACCCAATATGCTCTGAGCATTGTCTTCAATAACAACAAGGTTATGCTCTTCGGCTAATTCCATGATTGGATCCATATCAGCTGGCAATCCACAGATGGAAACAGGAATAATTGCTCGTGTTCGTGGCGTTATGTGCTTGCGGATGGCGTCTATACTGATAGTCCATGTATCAGGATCTACGTCAACAATTATCGGAATAGCATTGCAGTGCAACACTGCCGCCGGAGTTGAAAACACAGTAAAAGTCGGAACAATTACCTCATCACCAACCCCAACGCCTGCGGCCATAAGCGCGCTCTGCATTGTAGCAGTGCCGTTGCAGTGAGCTATGCCGTAAGTCTGTCCGAAACGTTCCGCAAATTCACGCTCGAGCCTAGCAGTCATGCCCACAGAATGGGAATTGTGAAATCCAAAATCAAGAACTTGTTTCACATATTCATAGGACTTTGGTGCAACACGCGGGATCCTTTTGGGTAAATTAGCCATAAGACAATTCTCCTTTCTCTTATTATCTATTTAATAACCTAACAATTGATATACAAACCAAAAAATCAATTCAGTGCTTTTTAGGCAAACTTATAGCAATATTATCTACATCCTCTGCTGCTTCCATAACTGCCTCAGACAGTGTTGGATGTGCATGGATTGTTTCTGCAAGTTCCCTGTATGTACATTCAGCCTTTATTGCTAGCACACACTCAGCGATCAGTTCTGTTGCATGAGGAGCAATCATTCTCACTCCCAAAATCTCATCCGTATCCTTGTCAGCTATAATTTTAACCAAGCCTTCTGTCTCTCCTATACACATTGCTTTCCCACTTGCCATTAGAGGGAATCTGCCTATCTTTATCTCATGAGTTTCTTTTGCTTTTTGCTCAGTTAAACCAACTCCTGCTACTTCAGGATCTGTATAAACACAGGATGGTATAGCCTTATAATCCATTTTTGAATCCATACCCATTATATGCTCCACAGCCACAATTCCCTCCTTTGAAGCAACATGCGCAAGCATAGGGCCTGGCGTAATATCTCCTACCGCATAAATATGTGGAATATTTGTCTGCATATACTCATTTACAAGAATTCTATTTTTATCCAGTTTTATTTGATTCTCTTCTAATCCAATTCCAGAAATATTTGAACTCCTTCCAACAGCAACAAGCACTCTATCTACTTCAAATGTCTTATCTCCTGACAAATATACATTTGCTGCAGAGTCTCTTTTCTCTACTTTATTAACTTTTGTCTGAGTAAAAACTTCAATGCCTTTCTTTTTAAAAATGTTCTCAAGCTTACCTGCAATTTCATTATCTTCTTCCGGTAGTATATGAGTCATCATCTCAACTAGTCTTACTTTGACTCCAAAAGAATTGAAAATATCTGCAAATTCACAACCAATAACACCTGCGCCTATTATTAAAATACTTCCGGGCAGATTCTCACAAGAAAGAACCTCTCTGCTTGTCTGGATTATCTCCCCATCTGTTGGAATATTAGCCAATTTCATAGGTTCTGAACCAGTTGCTATTATTATATTATCTGTCTCTACTTCAAATTGTTCAGAATTATCTGTTGCTTTTATTATTCCTGAAGATGCAATTTCTCCTTTCCCTTTTATTATTTTAATATCATTACTCTTAAACAAAAATTCTATACCCTTTGTTAGCCTGTTAACAATCTGATTCTTTCTATTTATTATCTTTTCATAATTCAAGGTTATATCAGAAATATTTATGCCAAAATTTTCTGTATTTTTAAAAGTCCTATATATCTTTGCAGAATGAAGAATAGCTTTTGTGGGAATACATCCTCTGTTAAGACATGTTCCTCCAAGCACTCCATCCTTTTCAACAACACAAACCTTTGCTCCTAACTGCGCTGCTCTTATCGCCGCAACATAACCACCAGGTCCTCCACCAATTATTCCAATATCATATTTTGCCATTATTCTTTCCCCTTTCACATTTTCTCAGGCGCAGATATGCCAAGAAGCCTGAGTCCATTTGCCAGCACAATTCTGCTAGATTTAACAATCAACAACCTTGCAACTGTCAATTCTTTATTTTCAGTAACAACACGGTGTTTATTATAAAAATTATGAAATATCCCAGCAAGTTTTAGTAAATATCCTGCTATTCTGTGAGGTGCGTAAGTCAGAGCGCTGATTTCGCATATATCTTTAAATCCAGCCAATGTCTTTGCTAATTCAATTTCCTCAGGCTTATTTAGAAGCTCTGTATTGACTTTATCCGTTTGTCCTATATCAATTTTATCCTCTTCAGAATGTTTTAATATATTACATATCCTTGCATGCGCATACTGGATATAATAAACAGGATTTTTAGAAGACTTTTCCTTTGCCAGATTTAAATCAAAATCAAGATGACTGCTCTGAGTTCTCATAAGAAAAAAGAATCTGGCAGCATCTTTGCCGACCTCCGCTACTAAATCTCTCATTGTCTCAAACCTGCCAGCTCTTTTAGACATTTTAATTTTCTCTCCACTGCGCATAAGATTAACCTGCTGAACTATAAAAACATCCAGCCATTTCTCATCAATACCCAATGCCTTCATAGCCGTTTTTAATTTTGCTATATGCCCGTGATGATCGGGGCCCATAAAATCAATGGCTTTATCAAATCCCCTCTCAAACTTATCAAGATGATATGCAATGTCCGCCAGAAAATAAGTTGGCGCTCCATTTTTTTTGATTAAAACTCTGTCTTCGTCGTCACCAAACTTTGTTGATTGAAACCACTCTGCATTATCTTTTTCGTATGTAAAACCACGCTCTTCTAATTTTTTCAAAGCATTAGTAATTTTGTCTGAATCATGAAGTGTTTTCTCGCTGAACCACTTATCAAACTTAACTCCAAAATCCTCCACATCGCGCTTTTGGTCGCCTAATATCCTTGAAAGATAAAAACTCCTGCATCTATTTTTCACATCATCATCTCTCTTGTTCAGCAAGCTCTTGCCATATTCTTTATCCAGTTCTTCTGCCATATCCTTTACGTAGTCACCATGATAGCCTTCTTCCGGAAATGGAAAATCGGGATTGTATATCTGTTTATACCTTGCAATAAGAGATTCAACAAATCTTGAAACCTGTTCTCCTGCATCGTTTATATAAAATTCCCTTTTTACGTCATATCCATTAAACGAGAGAATATTGCACAAACTATCGCCAATAGACGCGGCTCTTGCGCTCACTACATTAAGGGGCCCGGTGGGATTTGACCCTACAAATTCCACAAGGATCTTTTTCCCCTCTCCCGTATTACTTCTGCCATAATTCTCTCCTGCCAAAACAACTTCTTTAAAGATATCTATCCAGAACTTCTTGCTGATGTAAAAATTTATAAATCCAGGTTTAACCAGCAGAACTTTATCTATTAATAAATCTTTAGACAAGGACTGCTGAATATTTTTACATAACTCTTCACCTATACTAATTGGAGATTCTTTAAATTTATGCGAGTGCATCATTGCTGCGTTTGTTGAAAAATCACCAAATTTCTCATCTTTTGTTCTTTCTACTGAAACAAGCAGACCTCGGATAGAATATATTTTTTCAATACTTTCTTGAACTATTTTTATTATGTGTGTTTTCGCTTTGTTAATCACTTCTTTTTCTCTTTTCCCAGAAACCAGTTTAATGCTTTAACTGACCTTGGATGAATTAGCACCTTTTTCTTTACTAAATATGGAATCTTCTTTCTTAGAATAAAAAGCATTGCTCTATCTATATCTTTCTCTGCTGCTTTTCTTGCATCTACTACTCCTTTATGACCTCTGGCTAATTCTATGAAATCTGCTACATATATAATTTTTGCGACATCGGACATCTTAGGAGCTGCTGTTGTATGATATCTTATTGCGCTTAATATTTGAGGGGCTGTTATTCCAAAAAGAACACTGGTGAGCTTACTGCCAACTGGAGCATGAAGCAGGGACTCTGTCCTTAATTCAAGTTTATCAACAGGAATTTTATATTTTTGAACATTATACACCAGTTCATTATATGACATTGATTTTGCGCAATCATGAAGAAGAGCTGCAAGCTCGACCTTCTTCTCTGAAGCACCAAATCTTTTTGCCAAGTCTAGTGCGGTTTCACATGTTGAAAGAGAATGAGCATATATTTGGTCATTAAGCATTCTTCTGAGTTTCTTCTTAATATTGTCCATAGCTATTAATAAATCATTCACGGCATTATATCATTTTGTTAGTATAAGGCAATATTGTAATGGAATCACCTATCTGCTAATATAATCAAGATGAAAAAAGCTTATATATACATAGGTCTTTGCATCTTTCTTCTTACCTTCATCTCAAGTGTGCTTACTGTTGTGGATTATGGTATAACCTGGGATGAACCAATCTATATTTCCTACATTCTTCATCAGATTGATTGGCTAATTTCTCCACATCCTTTCTTGGAAAGCACAATAGAAAAATTCTGGCAATTTGAACCACATCCACCTCTTGTAAAATATGTTATGAGTGGAGGTTTATTATTGCTGCATAAATCCATTGGCATTCTATACGCTTGTAGGATACCTATGTGCCTATTATTCTCTCTTCTTATAACCGCTGTTTATTTCTTTAGTTTAAGATACTACAATATTCATACTGCTCTTTTTTCCTCTTTATCATTATTCTTAATGCCACGTGTTTTTGCGCATGGACATTTTGCAGTATATGATGTCCCTATTGCTCTAGCCTGGTTTATTGTGACCTGGGCATTTATCAAGGGAACTAATTCCCTGAAATGGAGTATATTTGTCGGTCTACTATGTGGACTTGCTTTATTAACAAAGGAGAACGCAGTATTTTTAATAATCCCTCTTTTATTGTGGGGACAAATATATAGAAGAAAATTTTATGCGAGGAATATATTCTTTATCTTTCTTCTTTCCCCTATAGTACTTATAGCACTCTGGCCAAGACTATGGTACGACCCTTTTTCTAATATTATTAAGTTTTATATGTATCATGTTAAACATAATCCTGTTAATGTTTTTTATCTTGGAAAAACCTATGGTACACAACTTGCTCCCTGGCACTATCCAGTCCTCCTTTTGCTAACAACCGTTCCCTCTGCAACGCTCTTATTATCAATCTACGGAATCCACGCATATATCAAAAAACATCTTAAAGATGAAATTTTAGGCATTGTCATTATAAATATTCTATTTTTATTAATACTAATGTCATTACCAATAGCCAAAAAATATGACGGCATAAGACTTTTTATGCCTATATTCCCTTTTTTAGCTGTGCTTGCAGGCGTAGGATTCTCTGAACTATATAAGAGAATAAGCACATTTACTAAAACATATAAATTCTTAGCAAATGGACTTTACTTATTATTGCTTCCTGCACTAATAAGTCTGGCATGCATGCATCCATATCAAACATCCTATTACAACATGTTTATTGGTGGAATCAGAGGAGCACATAAACTGGGAATGGAAACTACTTACTGGGGAGACTGCATTACAGGGAAAACCATAAAATTTATAAATAATAATACTCCGAAAAATGGACGCATTATATTTTGTCCGGTTGGCAGTTTTGTACCAAGATACTATAAAGAAACAGGTCTGTTGAGAAAAGACATAGAAATAGCTGACATCAATGATGAGGATTTTGATTATCTGATTCTTTTGTCAAGACAGGGAATGTTTAATGACAAACTATGGGAAATATATAAACATGGGAAGCCGATATATGAAGTGTCTTATCAAGGAGTACCATTCTTAAAGATATACAAAAGAGATGTTCTTTTGCCCAAATCCTTTTGACAAAACTAGAGTGAGTTGATATAGTGTGAGACCTCTTAAAACAGGAAAATCTGATATGAATTTAATAGAAGAAATCAGAAATAAAGCAAAGTTTGACAGGAAAAGAATAGTCTTGCCTGAGTCACAGGATTTAAGAGTAATACAAGCTGCATCCATACTGGAAAAAGAGAAGATTGCTGACCCTATCCTATTAGGAAAAAGAGAGAATATAATTAAGGCAGCAAAACATGCCGGTATAAATATAGAAAACGTGAAAGTAATTGACCCAGAACAAAAAGTAACAGATGAAGATATTGAATTGTTTTATAATATGAGGAAACATAAAGGCATAAGTAAGGAAGATGCCTGTACACTAATTAAGCAGCCTCTATTATACGCTGCTTTGATGGTGAGAAAAGGCATGGCTGATGGTTCAGTAGCAGGAGCAGTAAATACTACTGCAAATACACTGCGCGCTGCAATATGGCTAATAGGCCCTGCAAATGGTATAAAAGTAGTCTCAAGCTGCTTTGTTATGATTGTTCCGGACTGCGTTTATGGGGAGCATGGTGTTTTTATATACGCTGATGCAGGTATCGTGCCAAATCCAACATCTGAAGAGCTTGCTAGTATTGCCATAGCATCCGCAAAAACAGCCCGTATGTTCATAAAATCTGAGCCAAGGGTTGCTATGCTCTCATTCTCAACAAAGGGAAGCGCATCTCATAGTCTTATTGATAAAGTAATAAAAGCTACTGAGCTTGCAAAAAAAATGTGTCCTGATTTACAAATTGACGGAGAGCTACAAGCAGATGCTGCTATTGTTCCAGAAGTTGCAAAAATAAAGGCTCCCCAAAGTAATGTTGCAGGAAAAGCTAATGTATTAGTATTCCCAAATTTAGAAACAGGAAATATATCGTATAAACTTACTCAGCGCTTGGCAAAAGCAGAAGCAATCGGCCTAATTCTTCAGGGACTTCGAAAGCCTGCTAATGATTTATCCAGAGGTTGCAGCACAAATGATATTGTTAATATGTCTGCTATTACAGCCATACAAGCTCACTCTGCATAGGATTAAGTTGTAAGTTAAATAAGTATTTAATGAAAAAAGGAGAATAACAGTGGCACTTCCAAAAAGGAAATTTTCAAAATCGAGACGGGATAAAAAACGCACGCATAAAAAGTTATCATTACCTGCAATGGCTACATGTTCACATTGTAGTCAGGTCAAATCTCCACACAGAGTTTGTCCTCATTGTGGGTACTATAATGGTAAAAAAATAATTGAAATGAAGAAGGCTTCATAATATGAAAATAGCAGTAGATGTTATGGGCTCTGATAAAGGGCCTTCTGTCGTTATACAAGGAGCGTTAGATGCTGCTAAAAAACAGACCTTTGACCTTGTGCTAGTTGGTGACGAGAAAATAATAAAAAGAGAGTTAATACAACATGGATATACGGGTTCTAATATCCAGATCAAACATGCGTCTGAAATCATAGCCATGCATGAACCTCCTTCTCAAGCTATTAGGCGAAAAAAAGATTCATCTATGATCAAAGCTGTAGTCTTGGTTAAAAATAAAGAGGCAGATGCTGTAGTATCAGCTGGCAATACAGGAGCATACATGGCATCCGCTACAATCTACATAAGGACAATAGAAAGTATAGAGCGCCCGGCAATCGCTATCTTGATGCCTACTCTAAGTGAAGCTTCCCTACTGCTTGATGTAGGCGCAAATGTGGACTGTAGCCCTTTGAATCTTTACCAATTTGCAATAATGGGAAATGAATACAGCAAGTATATCTTGAAAAAAGGAACTCCAAAAGTAGGTCTTTTAAACATTGGAGAGGAGGAACATAAAGGAAATGACTTAACAAAAAAAGCATATGAAGAACTAAAAAAAGCGCCAATTAACTTTGTTGGCAATGTAGAGGGAAGAGATATTTTTAATGGTAAAGTGGATGTTATTGTTTGTGATGGTTTTATTGGCAATATAATCCTTAAGGCTGCTGAAGGACTGGGAGAAAATATATATCTTAAACTACGCAATGAGCTGAAAAGTAATTTTCTCTCCAAAATTGGAGCTATGTTGAGTAGAGGAGCTTATAAGAATTTCAAAAAAAGTCTGAACTATGCGGAATATGGCGGCGCGCCTTTCCTTGGAATTAACGGTGTATGTATAAAAGCACATGGTAACTCCTCTTCTCTGGCCATCAAAAACAGCATTTTGGTAGCTGAAAAATTCGTAAACAACCGTGTTAATGAACATATAAAAGAGAGGTTAAAGAACTAAAAAATGGAGAATATTAAAGCAGGTATTTTAGGAACTGGTTTTTATGTGCCAGAAAAAATTCTTACGAATGCAGACCTTGAAAAAATGGTAGATACATCTGACGAATGGATTACAACAAGAACAGGGATAAAAGAAAGACATATAATTGATGATAAACACACTACCTCTGATTTGGCTATGTTTGCTTCTCAGGAAACTCTTAAAAATGCCGGCGTAGATGTCAAACAAATAGATTGTATTATTGTTGCCACTATAACCCCTGATATGCCATTCCCTTCCACTGCATGCATTCTTCAGGATAAAATAGGAGCTAAAACTGTGTGCGCATTTGATGTGAATGCAGCATGCTGCGGTTTTATTTATGCCTTAACAATGGCAAAAAATTTCGTTGAAAATAATACATTTACAAAAGTTTTAGTTGTCGCAGCAGACACACTTTCTAGAATCACAGATTGGACAGATCGTACAACCTGTGTGTTATTTGGAGACGGGGCAGGTGCTGCTGTTATTGGACGTGCTATAGATAACAAAAGAGTTATTCTGGACTCATACCTCGGAGCGGATGGTTCAGCCTGGGATTTATTGAATATGCCCGGTGGAGGTGCACAATTTCCCGCAACACATAAAACGATAGATGAAAGACTGCATTTTCTAAAAATGAGCGGAAATTCTGTTTTTAAACTTGCTGTTAGGGCAATGACAAATGCTGCAGAAACAGTACTTGCTAAATGCAAGCTAAAAAATGAAGACATAGATATTGTTATTCCCCATCAGGCGAACTTGAGAATTATAAACGCTCTAGCACGCAAACTCAACACTCCTCTGGAAAAAGTATGGATAAATGTTACAAGATATGGAAACGTCTCAGGCGCTTCTGTACCAATAGCAATGGCTGAAGCAGCTGCTTCGGGAAAATTAAAAGATGGACAGATAATACTTCTGGATGCTTTCGGCGCTGGTCTTACATGGGCATCAGCTGTTATAAGGTGGTAGAATGAAGAAAATCGCATATGTATTTCCTGGACAAGGTTCCCAATATGTTGGAATGGCAAAAGACTTCTACCATGATTATTCGTGTGCTAAAGATATTTTTCAATGCGCAAATAAAATTCTCAAATATGATATTGCAAAATTATGTTTTGAAGGCCCTATAGAAATTCTGAGCGCTACAGAGAATTGTCAACCAGCAATACTTACAGCGAGTATTGCCTGTTTGGTTGTGCTTGATGAACTTCTTAAAAGAGAATCTGTTTCTTCTGTTGCAGGCCACAGTTTGGGGGAATACTCTGCTTTGGTAGCCGCAAACGCATTGGATCTGGAATCCGCATTACTGCTTGTCAAAAAGAGAGGGCTTTTTATACAGGAATCATCTCAGCAATATCCGGGAACAATGGCAGCGATTATCGGATTAGATGTAAAACAAGTAAAAAATATTTGCAAGATCTCCTATAAATATGGAATTGTACAGATTGCCAATTACAATTGTCCAGGACAAATTGTCATATCAGGTGAACATAAAGCTGTTGATAAAGCAATAGAGGAAGCCATTTCTACAGGAGCTCGAAAAACAATCAAACTAGCGGTGAGCGGTCCATTTCATTCCTGTCTAATGCAATCCGCAGAGGAAAAATTATATGATGAACTGCAAAATTACGACGTTAAAAATGCAAATATTCCCATATATGCAAATGTTTCCGCAAAACCGATAACACAGCCCTCTGATATAAAAGAGGCATTGACTAAACAGATAACAGGTTCTGTACTATGGGAAGACTCAATTAAAAACATGATATCAGCAGGAATTAGTACATTTATCGAAGTAGGACCAAAGAGAGTATTATCAGGACTTATCTCAAGAATTGATAAGAACATCCAGGTTATTAATCTAAACGACGAACAAAGTCTGGATAAGACAAAAACCATTCTAAATAGTATGACGTGAGAGGAGATCAAAATGAAGGTTGTTTTAAAACAAGATATTGACAAGCTAGGAAGCACAGGGGATATAGTGAAAGTAGCAGACGGCTATGGCAGAAACTATCTATTACCACACGGATTAGCTCTTAAAGCAACTCCAGGTGCTGAGAAAGTTGCAGAACATATCAAAAAAGCTAAAGGCAGAAAAATACGGGAGGAAAAAGCAGGATTTGAAGAGATAGCAAAAAAACTTTCTAGTTTATCTTTAACAATTCCTGTTCAAGTTGGAGAAGATGAAAAAATGTATGGCTCTGTCACTTCTATTGATATTGCAAACATGCTAAAGCAAGAAGGAATAGAAATTGATAAGAAGAATATCTCATTAAAAGATCCAATTAAAAAGCTAGGTATCTTCAATATTCAGATCAAACTTCATCCAGAAGTAACAGCAGAAGTGAAAACGTGGGTAGTAAAGGCATAATTTGTTTATTGATAATGTTGTCATACATGTAAAAGCAGGAGACGGTGGTAATGGATGTGTAAGCTTCCGCAGAGAAAAATGTGTTCCAAAAGGCGGTCCTGACGGTGGAGACGGCGGAAAAGGCGGAGACATCATTATTGAAGCTGTCCCCAATCAAAGAACTCTTATCAGTTTTCTGCATAGAAAACACATCAAAGGCAAAAATGGCCAGCATGGCAAAGGCAAAAAAATGTTTGGCAGAAACAGTCCTGACATTTTGCTGGAAGTTCCTGTCGGAACGGTTATAAAAGAGAATAATCAAATCATAGCAGATCTATGTCATCAGAGTGACAAGATCATAGTTGCGCGTGGCGGAAGAGGAGGAAAAGGAAATGCCAAATTTTCCACATCTATCAGACGCGTTCCGCGAATCGCAGAAGAAGGCAAAGAAGGAGAAGAAAAGGATATTAGATTAGAGCTGCGCCTAATCGCTGATGTTGGGCTGGTTGGATATCCAAATTCAGGAAAATCCACTTTGCTTTCCCGCATATCACATGCCAGACCTAAAATAGCTGATTATCCATTTACCACTATAGAGCCGCTTTTAGGAGTTGTAAAAGTACACGACTCATCCTTTGTAGCTGCTGATATCCCTGGATTGATAGAAGGCGCAAGCAATGGGAAAGGCATGGGAAACAAGTTTTTGGCTCACATAAGCAGAACAAAAATCATTCTGCATCTTATTGATATGTCTGATGAAAACGCATATTCAAAATTTAATGCTATTAATAAGGAATTATCTCTATATAATTTAGGTGATCGAGCCCAAATAATAGTTGCTAATAAGATGGACATAATTACTGCACAAACCAACCTAAAAGATTTTAGAAAAAAGTTGCATTCAAAGGAGATATTTGCTATTTCTGCACTCACTGGAGAAGGAGTAAAAAAGTTAATCTATTACATTGATAAACTACTGAACAGTGAAGAGAGACAAATATGAATAGAAAAGAGCTAATCAAGAGTTCCAAGTGCATTGTTATTAAGATAGGTACATATGTGCTGACCTCAGACACTGGGTTAAATAGAACAAGAATATCCAATATTGCCGAAGAAATAGTGGAACTGCGAAAACAAAATATTAAAATAATTATTGTGTCCTCAGGTGCTATAGGCGCAGGCATGAAAGTTTTGGGCATTGGGAAGCATTCATTGACAATATCAAAAAAACAAGCTGTTGCTGCTGTAGGGCAGAATGAGCTAATGCATACTTATAAAGAAATCTTCGGAAAAAGAGGATATCATACTGCGCAGATTCTGCTCACAAGAGATGACTTTAAGTCCAGACTTAGATACCTCAATATACGTAATACAATAATGGAACTATTTAAAGCGAATGTTATTCCTATTGTTAATGAAAACGACACTGTTGCAACTGAGGAAATTAAGTTTGGGGATAACGATACTCTTTCTGCACTTGTTGCTAATCTCTTAGATGCAGACCTTTTAATTATGCTTTCTAATATTGATGGACTGTTTACTGTTGATCCCCAAAAAAGTAAGCAAGCTTTTCTTATATCTGAAGTCGATAAAATCCGATCTAAAATAGAGTCGTATGCTTCTGACTCAAAAACAGGGGTTGGAGGCATGTTGACAAAAATAACTGCAGCCAAAATGGGAACACAGTCAGGGGTGACTGTAATAATAGCTAATGGGCTTAAAAAAAATATTGTCTCTAGAATAATGAATGGAGAAAAAATTGGCACGATCTTTCTCCCAAAAATTGACAAAAGAAAAACAGGCCGAAAAAAATGGATAGCATTTGCTCATTATATAAGAGGGACAATTATTGTTGATAAAGGAGCAAAACAAGTTTTAATAAACAAAGGCAAGAGCCTTTTATCCACAGGCATTATTGCCTCAAAAGGAAAATATAACATAGGAGACGTAGTTGGAATTGCTGATGCCAGAGGCAGTGAATTTGCGAGAGGACTGGTTAATTATTCAGATAAAGATGTAGCAAAAATTAAAGGGAATAAGACTTCCCAAATCGAAAGCATACTCGGTTATAAGTCTTATGATGAAGTAATACACAGGGATAATCTGGTGATATTATGATAAGAAAAATCGCTCAGCATGCAAAAGATGCGTCAAGAGTGTTGGCAATTCTTTCAACAGAAGAAAAAAATAAAGCCCTTCTGGCTATTGCCAATGGTGTTAAAAAAAACAAATCTAAAATTTTATCTGCAAATATCATTGATATCAAACGTGCAAAGGGAAACAACCTGTCCCCTGCTTTAATAGACCGTCTAACTTTAACTCCACAGCGAATAGAAAATATTTGCAACGCCTTGGGGCAACTAACTAAACTCCCAGACCCTGTTGGCAGAATACTTAGCAAGACAACCAGGTCAAATAAATTAAGAATAGAAAAGGTAAGCGTACCTATTGGAGTTATTGGTATAATCTATGAATCTCGGCCTAATGTCACTGTGGACGCAGCAAGCCTTTGTCTAAAAGCTGGTAACGCTGTAATCCTTCGCGGAGGAAAAGAATCTATAAATTCAAATATTGCTTTATATCAAATAATGATAAATAGTCTGCGAAAAACAAAAGTTCCTCCTAGTTCCATTCAAATGATAAAAAGCACTGATCGTAAAATGGTGAATCGCATGTTAAAAATGGATAAATATATTGATCTTATAATTCCGCGCGGAGGTGCTGGCCTTATACAATTTGTTGCTAAAAATTCTACTATTCCTGTAATTAAACATAGTGACGGAATATGTCACACTTATGTTGATAAACATGCAGATATTGATATTGCAAAAACTGTATGTTTCAATGCGAAAGTCCAGCGTCCGGGAGTATGCAATGCAATGGAGACGCTTCTTGTTCATAAAGATATTGCCAAGGTCTTTCTGCCTCAGATGATAGATATGTTCAGGAATGCAGGCGTTGAAATAAGAGGCTGTAGAAAAACCAAAGAAATTGCCCCTGAGATAAAACTAGCAAAGGAGAAAGATTGGTCAACTGAATATCTTGACTTAATACTTTCCATCAAGATAGTGTCCGCAGAACAAGAGGCAATCAATCACATTAATACATATGGATCCTGCCATTCTGACGCTATAATTACAAAAGATAGTTCATCTGCAGATAGGTTTCTGAAAGAAGTAGATTCTGCTACTGTATATGTCAATTCATCTACTCGATTTACTGATGGTGGCGAATTTGGATTAGGCGCTGAAATTGGTATAAGTACAGGCAAGCTGCATGCCAGAGGACCTATGGGATTGGAAGAACTCACAACTTACAAATACCTTATATTTGGCAATGGCCAGGTGCGAATATAATGCGCATTGGTATTATGGGCGGTACTTTTAATCCCATTCATTATGGGCATCTTGTAAGCGCTTCCGAAGTTTGCAGCAAATTCAAGCTGGACAAGGTAATATTTGTTCCTTCATCCATTAATCCACTCAAAAACACATCCAATCTTGTCGGAGCTCATCATCGTCTTAAGATGATAAAATTGGCAATAGCCGATAATCCCCGGTTTGAGGATTCAGACATTGAAATAAAAAGAGGAGGCGCATCCTATACTATAGATACGATTAAAACATTTGTAAAAAAATATGGCAAAGATGTTAATATATATTTCATAATAGGCACAGATGCTTTTTTGGAAATAAATAGCTGGGCATCTCCTGATGCGCTTTTAAGAATGTGCAAGTTCATAGTAACAACCCGTCCAGGATATGATATTAAAGAGGCAAAACTTGTTTTTAAGAAGTATATTGAAATAATGAAGATTACCTATCTTAAAATCTCTTCTTCTGATATTCGAGAGAGGATAAAATCCGGTACTCCGATAAGATACCTATTGCCCAAGAAGGTTGAAGATTATATACAAAAACATGAACTGTATAAATAAAAAACAAGCAGGTCTATAAGCCGGATTCTGTAGCAGTTGACCATCTATCTTGTACCGACATTGCTATCGGTCTCTAGCGGCCTACCCAAGGGTTAAATTGAGACGAGCAGCCTCTTCCCTCTTACTTAGCCTTTCTCCAGATGGGGTTTGCCATGCGCCTGACATTACCATCAGACCGGTGTGCTCTTACCACACCATTTCAACTTTTCCAAGTGTCTAATTAGACACTTGGAAGTTTGCTTTCTGCTGCACTTTCCTCGGAATTGCTTCCATCCTATGTTACAGGACATCTTGCTTTCTGGAGCCCGGACTTTCCTCCCCGACATACATCGAGGCGGTCAACCGACCTGCTTGCTAATTTATCAGCTTCTTTATTATTGGCACGTTCTATGTGTGTAATATTGAATTTTTTAAATCCACCTTTTAGATGCTGAACCTGTTTATATAAGCGAAACAAGTTATCATCTCTGACTTTGTAAATGCCTTGTATTTGATTTGCAATAAGCTCGCTATCTGTAAAAATAGTAATATTCTGCACTCTCATAATCAGAGCTTCCTGCATAGCAAAAACTACAGCCATATACTCAGCTACATTATTTGTTGTAACTCCTATGTCTTGAGAAAATTCCCTTACCTTCTTCCCTTCACAAAAAAACACAATACCGATACCTGCTTTTCCTGGATTACCTTTAGATGCCCCATCAACGTATATAGTTAACTCATCCATCTAATTATTTTCCTTTATATACAGTATACGCGAACATCTCTCACATACAGCAACTCCGTTACCAGCCTTTGTATTATTTATAATCTGTGGAGGTAATTCCATATGACAGCCTCCACATGTTCCATCACTAATATTCACAATACCCACTCCATTCTTCAAATCTCTAATTCTTTCATATTTGGCTACAATAGCGTCACTTATAGCACTAACTAAATTCTTTCGATCTTCTTGCCTTTTTTGAAGCTCCTGTTCAATCTGGTCTACCTTCTTCTTATTATCTTGCTCTTCCTGTTCAAGTTTTCCATTCTCCAGCTTAATCTCCTCTGCCTTTTTTTCTATATTCTCATGTGCTACATCTGATTGTTCCATTAATGAGAGTATCTCATCTTCTAATATAGAATTTTTCTCTTGTATTTGTTCAATCTCATGCTGCAAAGAGGTATATTCTTTATTCGTCTTAACAGAATACTGTTGTGTTTTATATTTCTTTATTGCTTCTGTACCACTGTCAAGTTCGACCTCTTTTAATTTTCTATTCTTCTGAATCTCCACAAACTCTGACTCTAAAACTGCTAACTCGTCTTTCTTTGCCTTAAAACTCCTATAATGAGCATCCATTTCTTTGGGTATTCTTTTTATCTCTGTATCTAAATTTTTTATTTGCTCATCTAAATCTTGGACATTGACTAGTAACTTAATATCATTCTCTAGTTCTGTCATTTACCTTTACCTTGAGTATGCTTCTCTATGTCAGCCTCCTTCTTCATATAACACTCCTCGCAGTTATAAATCGCTCTTGCTTGTGTCCTATCATAACCTTTTTCAAGAACAATCCTCTTTACATTGAGAACCTCTTTACCACACGTATCACATTTCATACTTAATCTCCCCATTTGGTGGGCGATACTGGGTTTGAACCAGTGACTTCTACTCTGTGAAAGTAGCACTCTACCGCTGAGTTAATCGCCCAAAAACTCACAGAAGTTTATATCACAAAAATTTTATATTTTCAAACTTACCTAAATCTGGTACGCCTGAGAGGATTCGAACCTCCGACACAGGGATTAGGAATCCCTTGCTCTATCCATTACTGAGCTACAGGCGCATATTCGCTCAATATTTTATCAATGAACTTACTTCATATCCTTCAAGTTTCTCAGCGCCTTTCAGAAACGTAAGGTCTATAAGAAACACGATCTTTGATACATTTCCGCCAAGTTTCTTAACAAGTTTAACTGTTGCCAAACTTGTTCCGCCTGTTGCAAGAAGGTCATCTATAACCAGAACACTATCTCCATGTTTTATTGCGTCTTCATGTATTTCCAATGTATCAGTGCCGTATTCCAGTGTGTATGTCTCCTTTATTGTCTTGTATGGAAGTTTTCCCGGCTTTCTGAGCGGAACAAACCCTGCTCCAAGCTTGTATGCCAACGCTCCGCCGAATATAAAACCTCTTGCTTCTACAGCAACTACAATATCAATCTTTTTTTCCTCGCATTCTTCTGCAAGTTTATCAACCGCCTCTTTAAACGCATCTTTATCCTTAAGTAATGTAGTTATATCTTTAAAAATTATACCCTTTTTGGGGAAATCGGGCACGTCCCGAATCAAATCTTTTAAGTCCATTTTACCCTCCTTGTTAGTTCCATTTTACCTTAACCTAAAAATCATATATGTACTGGCAATGTATACCATAATTATAGCTATTGCGTCCCAACCAAGCTTAAGAAAGGATTTTTTTGATCTATAAATGATCCCAACTATCACAATCATCGTTAAAAGAATTCCCATAACTGCTGTCAGAATGTGCGTAGAAGATAGATAGGCATATATAGAACCTGTTCTGTATAAGACATCGCTGATTGGTATCAGCACTATATTGAGCATGTTGCTTCCAAATATATTTCCAATCGCCATATCAAAAAGACCCATTTTAACTGCTCCTATTGTTGCCATAAGCTCAGGAAGAGATGTTACTATCGCAAGGAAAAGGCTGCCAACAAAAGTTTCCCCTAATCCGGTTCCTACGGCTATAAGTTTAGCAGTGTGAGCAACCCATATACTTCCTCCAAAAATAGCTGCTGCACAAAACAGATAGCCAAAAATTGTCTTTGCAACGGAAACATTCTCATATTTTTTTTCTTCTGCCACTTCCCTATCCTGAGATTCATCAGAATGATGTTCATCAGAATTACGATATTGATATCTAAATGAAAGACGCATGCCTACTAAATATATTCCTATTATCAAGAAACTTGCAGGACCTATAGAAAAGACTGACATTGCATCTTTCAATAACATGCCTAAAATCGCCACTACTGAGAGAATTGCAGAAATTGCACCCAGTAAAATTAACCCAAGATTTACTTTCCTTAAAATCGGGCCATGACCTTGAATAATATCGAGTATCGCGATTATAAAAAGATTAAATATGATACTTCCAAGGACATTGCCTGCAGCTAAATTAGGAGCTTTCTCAATAACTACGGAACTGCACGTAGTGAAAAGTTCAGGAAGCGCTGTTGCACCGGCAAGAAATATCATTCCTACCCATGCCCGGCCAATACCTGTCTTTTCGGCAATTATATCCCCGTATTTTGATAACTTAAAACCAGCAAGAATAATTATAATTGCGCCTATTGAGAATTGAATCCAAACATTTAGCATTTATTTAACCAGTTTGGAAAGTTTTTTATTCTGCTTAATATTCTCTAAAAGTTTTTTTACTTTCTGTGCCTCTGTTTTCTTGCAGACCAGTACAACATCCCCTGTGTTTACAATGATTAAATCTGAAACACCTATAGCGGTTATTGGACTCTTATCCCCTATTAATATACAATTCTTTGTATCAATGCCTATATAATCTCCTACAACGATATTGCCATCATCATCTTTTTTATAAACTTTCTCCAAAGCGAGCCATGAGCCTACATCATTCCAGTCAAAGAGACCTTCTACAACGCTTACATTTTTCGCCCTCTCCATAACTCCGTAATCAATTGAGATCTTTTCCAGCTTCTCATACTCCTCTTTTATAACTTCATCCCTGAGTGAAGATGAAAGAGAATTGTCTATAACCTTTAGCGCATTATAAAGTTCAGGCATATATTTCTTAAACGCTTCTTCTATGCACTTAGTTGTCCATACAAACATACCGCTATTCCAATAATACTCACCTTTCTTAAAATACTCTCTTGCAGTTTTCAAATCAGGCTTTTCTCTGAACTCAACTACCTTAAAAATACCAGGCGTATCACTACCATACTCAGTAAATATTTTGTCTCCTCTGTGAATATATCCGTAACCAGTTTCCGGATAGCTTGGTTTTATACCTATTGTAACAAGATCCCCTTCTTCAGCTGCTATACAAGCTGTAGTAATGGTCTTTTTAAATTGTCCAATATCCTTTATAATATGGTCCGCTGGCAATACAACCGTAATGGAATTTTTGTCTCTTTTTTGAATAATTAAATTGGCAAGACCTATTGCTGCCGCAGTATTTCTAGCAAATGGCTCAATTATAATATTCTCTTTGGGGATATGAGAAACTTGTTTATGTATCTCATTTTCTAACCCAATTCGGGTGACTATAAAAATATTTTTTGAAGAAGTTAGAGCTTGCGCTCTTTTTACTGTTTCTTGAAGCATGGTATTCTTAGAACCTATTGGCAATAACTGCTTAGGATTTCTTTCCCTGCTCTTTGGCCAAAATCTCTCCCCGCTCCCTCCTGCCATAATAACAACATTCAACATAACCATGTCCCTCACTTTTAATAATGCAAGAATATCACAAATTTAGTTTTAAATAAATAAAGAACTATGTCATAATGTTGTCAAAGCCTGAATGATAAGGAACTTACCGTGGGAAAGAGCAAAAATTACATAGCTGTTGATCTGGGCGCAGAAAGTGGACGATTAACACTTGGTAAATTCGAGGGAAAGAAAATAGTTCTTGAAGAGAAACATAGATTTGCTACAGGAGGCACAAGACTTAATAATACCCTCTATTGGGGCGCCATAAATTTCTTTAACGAGATAAAAAAAGGACTGCAAAAGTGTTCTAAGTCTAAAATCTCTGCAATTGCATTCGATAGCTGGGGCGTAGATTTCGGACTCATTGATAAAAATAACCATCTATTAGAAAATCCTGTACATTATCGTGATAAGCGGACTGATGGAATGATGGAAGAATGTTTCAAAAAACTGTCGCGAGAAGAAGTATTTGAAGGGACAGGTATCCAGTTTATGCAAATAAATACACTTTATCAACTACTATGGATGAGAATAAATCAGCCCCATCTTCTTCAATCGAGCGATTGTCTCTTGCCGATAGCCGCCCTGTTTACTTATTTCTTCTCCGGAGAAAAAGCAGCGGAATTTACCCTGGCTACTACCACTCAATGTTATGATCCTCGCAAGAATAGATGGAGCGGTGAAATTCTAGAAAGATTAGATATTCCCTGCAAAATAATGCCCCGTATTGTAAATCCTGGGACAGTTATAGGCAAACTACTACCGTCTATATCTTGTGAATTGGGAATATCTCAAATACCCCTCATTGCTACAGCGTCGCATGATACAGCTGCAGCAGTTGCGGCTGTTCCTGCTCAAGGAAATAACTGGGCATTTTTAAGTTCGGGCACATGGTCTTTAATGGGATGTGAAATAAGCAGTCCATTGATAAATAAGGAAGTCTTGAAAAACAATTTTACTAATGAAGGAGGCGTAAACAATACATTTCGTTTTCTAAAAAATATCATGGGGCTCTGGCTGGTTCAGGAATGCAAAAGAAACTGGGAATCCAATGGTACAAAACTCCCCTACCCTGCTTTAACAAAAGAGGCAGAAAAGGCAAAAGCATTTCTCTGTTTTATCGATCCTGAAGACGCAACTTTTTTGAAGCCGGGCAATATGCCAGAAAAAATACAGAACTACTGTCGCAAAACAAATCAAAAAGTTCCATCGGATAGAGGAAGCATCTTGCGTTGTGTCATGGAAAGCCTGGCCTTTAAATATCGCCAGGTTCTTGAAAAACTTGAAGAAATGCGACAGCGAAAAATAGATGTGCTCCACATTGTTGGAGGAGGAATACAAAACAAGCTTTTATGTCAACTCACTGCGAATGCAACTAAAAAACATATCATTGCCGGTCCTGTTGAGGCAACAGCAACTGGTAATATCCTGATACAGGCCATTGCAACGGGTGAACTCTCATCCGTTAAACAGGCAAGAGAAATTGTTCGAAACTCGTTTGAGCTCATCAGATATGAACCTGAACAAACAGATATATGGGAAGAAGCTTATGAAAGATATAAAAATCACAAATCAAAGACTTAACCTTGGAGCAATAAAATGCAAACTATGAAAGCTGTTTTTTTATACACAGACAGACCGAAACATATGGAAACAGAAAACGTTTCAAAACCGGATTGTAAAGCAGAAGATGTACTGATAAGAGTTACTGCTTGCGCTGTTTGTGGAACAGATGGAAGAATGTACGAAGGAACAAAAGACGTTACTAAAGGATCTGTCCCCCAAATCAGAGGATATGGTGAAGGCAAATTTATTATAGGTCATGAAATCGTAGGAATCATAGAAGAAATTGGTTCTGAAGTTAAAAATCCAGAATATGAGATTGGATGCAAAGTAATTCTGGTAACTTCCATAGGCTGCCAAAAAGAAGAGTGCAGACCTTGCAGAGAAGGCAACTACAATATGTGCGCCAATAACCAGCCTATTGGATATTATTATCCTGGAGGTTTTGCTGAATACATATTAGTTCAGGATCATGCTGTGAAACAAGGCGTTATAATCCCTGTCACAACCGAGGAGCGTATTTTAGATGAACATCTGGCAATGGTTGAACCACTTTCCTGCGCAATAAACGGCCAGAATTATCTAAACATCAAAAAAGGAGAGTATGTTGCTATAGTAGGAGCAGGTCCCATTGGTTTGATGCATGCGCTACTAGCAAAAGATAAAGGAGCAAAGGTTATACTGGCTGAATATTCTTCAGAAAGGCTCATAAAGGCAAAAGAATTTGGGTTTGACCATTATATTGCTACTAAAGAGACTGATTTAATGCAGAATATATCAGAAATTACTAAAGGCGAAGGTATTGACGTGGGAATAGTTGCATGCTCCGTTAATAAAGTCGCAGAAGATCTTTTAGGAGCAATGGCTATGAAAGGAAGATTAAGCTTTTTTGCTGGATTCCCAAAACAGAATTCCATTTTAAAATTAGATGGGAACATAATTCATTATAAAGAAGTCTCTATTTACGGAGCGTTTGCTTCGCATAAAGCACAATTTGAGGAAGCTTTAAAGCTGATTGTCAGCAGAAAAATACTTATGGATAAAATAGTTACGCATACATTCCCTTTAGAGAATACAGTTGAAGCAATGGAAAAAATGCTGGATAAAAAGGGAAATGCTTTAAAAGTGGTTATAAAACCGTAAAAAAATATAAATAAGAGGAGCTTGAATGAAATGTCACAGCCTGGTTTGAAAGGAAAAACAGTTTTAGTAACTGGTGCAGGACAAGGATTCGGAGAGGCTATAGCAGCATATTTTGCAAAAGAGGGATGTCTGGTAGCTGTTGCAGACATATCAGAAAAAAACGCAGAAAAAGTAGCTGGAGAAATAGAAAAAAAATATAAAAACAAAGCAGTTGCGATAGAGGCAGACGTAACACAAGAAGCCCAGGTAACCAATATGTTTGAGAGGATTGAGAAAGAATTTAAGAATCTGGATATATTAGTCAGTAATGCTGGAATTCTTATTGCAAAGGAAATAACAGAATTCCCTCTTAAAGAATGGAAAAGAGTGATGGATGTAAACCTTATCGGCTATTTCCTGTGTGCCCGTGAGGCAGCAAAGATAATGAAAAAACAAAAGAAGGGCGTAATTATACAAATTAACTCTAAATCTGGTAAAAAAGGTAGTTTTAAAAATTCTGCATATGCTGCATCTAAATTTGGAGGCATAGGACTAACTCAAAGTATTGCTCTGGATTTAGCTCCCTATGGCATAAGAGTCAATGCGGTTTGTCCTGGTAATTTTCTTGATTCTCCTTTATGGAAGAACAGTCTCTTTGACCAGTATTCAAAAAAATGGGGTATTTCAAAAGAAGAGGTAAGAAAAAAATATATTGAACAGGTCCCATTAGGAAGAGGCTGTACCTATGACGATGTTATCAATGCAGTAGCTTTTCTGGTAAGTGATGAGGCCTCTTACATAACAGGTCAGGCCATAAACGTAACTGGTGGACAGGAAATGAGATGATAGAAGAACTGGAAGCTCGTCTTGATAATTTTGATAAAAATGTGAGAAAAAACGCCCTCTTAGAACTTATCAAGCTTAAAAAAGATGGGAAAGTTAAGTGGGCAGAGGAAAAAGAAATTTCAAACATGCATTGTCATAGCTTTTTCTCATTCAATGGATATGGCTATTCACCAATAAAGATAGCATGGCTATGCAAAAAAAATGGTATTAAACTTTGCCAAATAGTGGATTTTGACGTTCTGGACGGAATTGAAGAGCTATTTTATGCAGCTGACTTATTAAATCTAAGAGCATCTGTTGGCATAGAAACTAGAGTTTTTATCCCGGAATTTAAAGATAAGGAGATAAATTCTCCCGGAGAGCCTGGAATCTACTACTTAATGGGTGTGGGATTTACAAAACTTCCCTCTCCTGAATCCCCTATTTATAAGATATTAACTGATATGTCTCATCGAGCACATATGCGAACCAGAAAAATGGTTGATATATTAAATGAATATCTGGATGACATCAGGGTTAAATATGAGACAGACGTTATTTCCCTGACTCCCAATGGTAACGTCACGGAAAGACACATCTTAAGAGCTTTTTATAATAAATCAAAGGACGTTTTTAAAAACCCTGCAAGCTTCATCAGGTATTGGACATCAAAACTTCCCGTCCAAGAAGAGGATATCAATAATAGTCTGGATAACCCTCATGTTTTATGCGAAATAATTCGTTCAAAGCTCATGAAAAAGGGTGGGATTGCCTATATAAAACCCGACTCAGCGACCTTCCCAGAGATTCAAACAGTAAATAAAATGACAACAGAATTAGGCGGAATACCATGCGCAACATGGCTTAATGGGCTCTCTGATGGTGAGAAAAAGCTGGAGGAATTACTTGCTTTATTAATCAGCAAGGGAATTTCAATGATGAACATAATCCCTGATAGAAATTACAATATAAAGGATAAAAAAGAAAAAAGGATTAAAGTGAAAAATCTCTATAAAGCTGTGGAGATTGCAAAAAGATTTAATCTTCCTATAATAGCAGGCACAGAGATGAACAAGTTTGGGCAGAAACTTGTTGATGATTTTAATTCCAAAGAATTAAGCCCTATTAGAAAAACATTTATGGATGGTGCGAATTTTTTATATGATCATACCTTAATGCAAAGAACCAAGGAGAAAGGAAAAAGGATAAATGAAGAATATTAATATCAAAAAACAGTTAATAGAAATAGGCAAAAAGATTGCTGATAAAGGACTAGTTGTAGGTCCGGGCGGCAATATAAGCGCAAGGATTGGCAATATTGTTTATATGAAAGCCAGCGGCATTTGTTTTGAAGAGGCAAAAGCATCAGACTATATAGGGGTTAACTTAAAAACAGGTAAGATTGTAGACGGAAGCAAAAAGCCCACATGTGAAATCGCTATGCATTTAGGTTGTTATCTTGAAAGAAAAGATATAACTGCAGTAATCCACACTCATCCTCCTACTGCTACTGCCGTCGGAATGCTCGGCATAACGCTTGAACCTTTTACACCAGATTTTGTTGCACTCGTAGATTCTGATGTCCCAACTATAAACTACGTATGTCCATCAACCAAAGAGCTGGCAAATGAAATAAAAAAAGTTATAAAAAAACATAACGCTGTCCTGATGTGTAATCATGGACTCTTGACTGTTGGCTCAAATTTAGTGGAAGCTTATTACAGAACACTTCTCATTGAAGATGCCTGCAAAACGTTCGTAGCGGCAAAGTCACTGGGCAAGATGAAATTTTTTACAAGAGGTCAGGCTAAAGAGATTAATAATCTTAAAGCAGAGTCTTATAGAAAAGCATTGTTAAAAAAAAAGGAGTATGAGCTATGCCAGATGTAGATAGTACCAAAAAGAAAAAGAATTTTTATACAGATATTCCTATGAAAACACCCGGTTTCTTTCTCAAGGGATCGGGTGCGTATGATTGGGGCATGAAGAATCGCCTGGCACGAATCTTTAAACCAGAAACTGGACGAACAGTAATGCTTGCAATAGATCATGGATATTTCCAGGGGCCAACAACAGGGTTGGAACGAATTGATTTAAACATTGTACCCCTTGTTCCATACGCTGACGCACTGATGCTTACACGCGGTATTTTGCGAACAACGATACCTCCTTCATTCAATAAGGCAATTGTGATGCGTGCCAGCGGTGGACCGAGCATCCTGAAGGAACTCTCGAATGAAGAAATAGCTGTTGGTATCGAGGATGCTATCCGGATGAACGTGGCTGCAATAGCGATTCAGGTATTTATTGGAGGCGAATTCGAGACTCGTTCGGTACACAATATGACTCGCCTCGTCGATATGGGCATCCGATACGGAATTCCGGTTATGGCAGTGACATCTGTCGGCAAGGATATGACCAGGGATGCAAAATATTTTCGCCTTGCCTGCCGCATTTGCGCTGAACTGGGTGCACAGGTTGTCAAGACATATTATATCCCGGAGGATTTTGAAACAGTGACAGCCTCCTGTCCAGTGCCCATTGTGATGGCGGGTGGTAAGAAAATTCCGCTCTTGGATGCTTTGACAATGGCTTATAACGCTGTGCAACAGGGAGCTGCGGGTGTGGATATGGGACGAAATATTTTTCAGAGTGAGTTCCCGACCGCCATGATTCAGGCAGTAAGTAATATTGTTCACAAAAATATGAAACCGGCCGATGCACTTGAGGTTTATAACACGCTGAAGAACAAAATGGAAAAGGAGCAGAAATAAATAGAGTTATCCCTATCATTCGTGGACTTCTGGCGGAATTCTCCGGCAGCGATGACATCCCATATCACCGAGTTATCCTTAAATCGTTTACAACCAAAGATACCCGGGATTTCGTAGCTTCATCTCCTCCTCTGTACTTAGATACACTTGAGTACGACGCGGCTCCAGAAAAGCTTCGGGAACATATCTCATCGTCACTCGCCGATTATTCACGACAATACGCTGCAAAACCTCAGGTAATATTACTGCCTGATGCTGGAATCGTCCAGGTCATTGAAAAAGCGGCTAAGCCTGACCCTCCTCTTCGAAACGAAGTGGCTCTTCTTACAGGTGCCGCTGGGGCGATTGGTTCTGGAATATGCCGGAGGCTTCTGGAAAATGGCTGCCGAGTGGCCGCGACCGACTTGCCAGGAAAACGCCTCGACGACTTCGTCTCCGAGTTTAAGAAAAGTGCTGGTGATTACATCATCGGCGTTCCGCTCGATGTGACAGACAAGGAGTCAGTAACAGACGGGTTTAACAGTGTTATCCGGGAATGGGGTGGTATTGACATTGTCCTTGTGAACGCTGGTATCCCGTTAATCTCATCAATTATGGAAATGAACCTCAATGACTTTCGCCGACTGGAGAAGGTGAATGTTGAAGGCACCTTATTAACACTTGCAGAAGCCGGACGTCACATGTGTTTGCAGGGTACTGGCGGCGATATCGTTCTTACATCGACAAAGAACGTCTTTAGTCCAGGTGCTCGATTTGGCGCCTACAGCGCAACCAAGGCCGCTTCGCACCAGTTGGCCAGGATTGCTAGTCTGGAACTTGCTGAATTTGGAATTCGAGTGAACATGGTTGCGCCCGATGCAGTGTTCTCCGATGGAGAATGCAAATCCGGCTTATGGAAAAAAATAGGTCCTGATCGCATGCGCCACAAGGGAATTGATGAAAAAGAACTCCATGAGCATTACCGCCAGCGCAATCTCCTTAAGACCACGATAACAGCACAACATGTGGCAAATGCAGTATTGTTTTTTGTAACACGGCAGACACCTACTACCGGGGCTACAATTCCGGTGGACGGTGGTCTTCCAGATGCTACTCCAAGATAGACAACAGGTCTTTTTTATTCTGGAGTTTCAGAGATCAAAGAGCAGTCCTTCGGGATTCGTCCCGTAGAATTCCCCTTTATATTTTTTTTGAGAAGATAATCATTTGTTGATTGTATGGAATTTACAATTACAATAGAATCTTTTCGTATAACAAATTCAGAAAGACCTATTTCTGAAGTGGTTGGGTTCCAGTCATATGTATATCCTAATCGAGTCCAAGGATATTGTCTGGCGGCATAATAGGATGAAATAATTTTTTTATTAAACCAGTTTATATATGATTTTTCTGCATTTTCAGGAAATTCTAATTGAACTGATTTATCCCATATTTCGTTATCTGGACTTGGACGAAACAAGCTATCCGGTCTGACCCATAATTCTACAAAATGAGAATATCCGCTATTTTTAGGAAGGCCTAATAATTGTTCTGTTCTTAAATTTAGTTTTTCATTTTTATAATTATTATTAAACCAATTTTGAACTTCAGGAACGATGGTTACCCATGTATCTCCCCAGAAGGTTTTTATAATTTTACTTCTTTTATAATTGTTAATATCTTTGGTCCAGGTAACAGTTAATACATATTTATGGCCATTAATTTTCTCCCAACAGATATAGCCGTTTTTCTCATTAATATCAATAAGCCGGTTTGAGATTTCATCTTCTTCTGCAATCATGCTATCAATAACAGCACTTTTATATAATGTATCAGTATCAACATGTTTAGAATCAATGATGTTTTTATTTGAACAGCCTAATAACTGTACAAAAATAAGAAGTAAAGTAATTTGTGTTTTTATATTGATTTTCATGCTGACTGACTGACTTCTGTCATCATAGATATAACTTCTGCTCTCGCTTATTTCAACTTGTAATCCTGCAGCTTAACAAAACTGAATCCCTTACTCTTAAGTTCCGGAACCGCGGCTATTATTCCCTCTGCGGTTTCCTTTTCAGGGTGGTTCATATGACATATTATTATATCACCAGGTTGAGATTTGAGCAGGGATTCCTTCACCTTTCCCGCGGAATAGCTTGCTCCTGCATCACCAAGCACGCTGAAACCGGCTATCTCATAACCAAGCTCATTCACTATCTTCGCCGCCACTTCATCATAATAAGCGGTTCCTGACCTGTAGAACTTCGCCTTGCGCCCCGTAAGAGATTCTATTTTTAAAGCGTTTTTTTCTATTTCATCAACCACCTGTCCGACGTTTTTCGTGCCCTCAATACCGTAAATGGACTTTCCGTTTACTGAGCAGGGTCTATGCATTAAACCATGGTTTTCTATTTCAAAAAGCGGGTTTGCTGCGAGCTTGTCAAATATATCAGGAAACTTGTCTATCCATCTTGCATTTATAAACAGTGTTGCCTGAACCTTCTCCTTGATAAGATAGTTTACCAGCTTTGCGTCATAACTATCAGTTTTTGAGCCGCATGCATCTAACGTTAACGCGAGCACATTATCACTCGTATCAAGTTTTGTTTTCACTCCGGGAACATTCTCCGCCCACTGTTTCGGAACACGGTGAACATATTTGGCGATTATAATCGCCTTTGATTCTTTATACTCCAGTGAGTCCGCGGGTGCAAATCTGCATCCGGAAATTACAGGAAGACCATAAGCAGCAATCAACAATATTAATATTTTTACCATTATTTGTTATGTGGCATTCTACTCACCAATATCTTCATTCCACAGTTCTGGATTATTTTTGATAAACGTCTCCATAAGCTGACGACATTCTTTGTTATCAATAATAACCACTTCTACGCCTCGCGACCTTACGTAATCTTCCGGCCCGCAAAATGTACGGTTCTCTCCAATAACTACTTTTGGAATTCTATAAAGAAGCACTGCGCCGCTGCACATATCACAGGGAGACAATGTCGAGTACAACGTTGCTCTACGATAATCGGATGCTTTAATTCGTCCCGCATTTTCCAAACAATCCATTTCTGCGTGTAATATTGCACTTCCTTTTTGTACTCGCTGGTTGTGACCGCGCCCAACTATTCGGCCATCAATAACAAGTACCGAGCCGATAGGAACACCACCCTCAGCCATCCCCTTTTTCGCTTCCTCAATTGCAGCCTCTAAAAATTTATCCATGTTTTCTCCTTAACAAACTGCGTCACTGGCTCAGTTCGATGCACGCGATAAAAGCCCTTTGTATTCTGATGAGTTCCAAGGGTCTGTCCACAGGAGTCATGTGGGCACTTCCCTGTATGACATGATACTGATGGTCATTGGCAAAGTCAGACTGCCATTTAGTAAAGGCAGGCGTACACAAATCGTCGCTTCCGCAGGTTATAAGAACAGGGACATCCAGCCTGGACAGTTGCGAGGTTACGTCTACCGTTTTTAGATTCCCAGGTAAATTCAACTCCGAATCACTTGCAACCATAACGTCGTGGACTGCAGTATTTCGTGCGGCAATCAATTTCTTCATCGATTCAGGTAATGGCCAGGTGTGTGTCACATGCCGCCTTGTAAATTCCATACATGCCTCGTCATAGTCGCTCTTTGTCCCTACCCCGTTCAACTCATAGTCATCAATAATCTGCCCTGCTTTTCCATTCAAACAACTCAAGCCCTGCTTAAGTTTTGGGGCAACATGATTGATGTAATAGGGAAAACTCAATACCGGACTATGGAGAGAAATGGACAATATGCCGTCGGGGTGTTTGGCAGCAAATCCAACAGCCAGAGTAGTTCCCCATGAATGACCAATCAAATGGTACTTCTTCAGTCCCAGACCGTCCCTAAACGCCTGAAACGCTACGAGATTATGATGACTGCCTCCCGGACCGCCGTGCAGAACCAACGCAGCCGGCGCACTGCCGGAGCCAATTCTGCCGTACCATAATTTGTATGTATGACCGTCATAGATGTAGTTGAGGAAACCTTCGTAATCATAATCAGGTTCTGTTAAGATTTTTTCCACAGATACTTGTTCTTCATTCATGATCTCTTGTTTTTTTGTGGCTGGATATGTCTTGAATAATGCCGAACAAACGAGTTGCCTTATGGTTTTCATCCATTATCAACCACGATTGTATACGGATTGGAAATACGGTTCCGTCTTTTCTGATATATTCCTTTTCATACACGCCTGAGTACCCTGTTTTCATAACTTTCTTAAAAAGATCATTTTCCATTGCGTGCCATTTTGAAGGTGTGAGTTCCTGATAAGTAATGGACTTAATTTCTTCAGATGTATACCCGAGCATTTTAAGATAATTCCTATTGGCTTCGATAGTAATGCCATCTAAAGAATTGATAACTATACCTTCGTCTTTGTACTTCCTAAGTTCATTAAGAAGAATGTTGTAACTATCAACATTCATTAATAAGCCAGGTCCCAATTCCTTGATTTCTTTAAGAAGTTTTTGAGAGGATTCAATACTCAAGTTACTATAGTTGATCTCTTTGATGTAGTATCCACTACCGACAACCCATCCGAATGGTTTAAACAGGAGTACGTATGATCTCTTGGGTTGAGCTGTGGTCTGTCCCTTCCTCGGAAACCAGTACTCGACATACCCGCCACCAGCTTTGCCTTTTGTCAGGAATCTCTTTATGTAGAACGTGCCCTGATGGTCTCTGTCCTCAAGTCGATTCCTTCCCTCCACATCTTTTCGGCCGTACAAAACCACATTGACGCCTTCAGTCGTATCGGCCCAAAAATATCCTTCGGTACCGTACTTAAGTTCTCGCAGAAGGTCGGCACCAAGCTTCTTTGCCTGCTTAAGGTTCATTTCCCCCTGTTGATGTTTTGTGAAAATTGCCTGAAGCATGCTGACCGCTGTTTCGACCTCATGCTTGATCAGCAGGTCCTGAGCCGACGAATTTTTCAGCTTTTCAATCTGCGTACAAGCCGGCAGACAAAAAAATGAAATACTCAGAAGAACCACAAACATTGTCATCTTTGCCCTTTTCATACTTCCTCCTTTTTTATTGTTGAGTTGTTCAATGTCGCCTGCATCCGTCTTGTTATGCTCCTTTTTTAAGCTTAATATTTTGTGTGTTTTGAATATAGTCAGATGCACAAATCATATATTTTTCAAAATTTTCAACGTCAGAAAATTCGTTCCCATCACTTCCATATTTACGAATCAACTCTTGACGGTTTTTCATCTCAGAGCGGTCAAGCCATTGTTTGTCAAACAAAACTCCATAGATGAGATACGTGGTCATTATCAATCTAATCATCAATTCTCGAATGCGTTTGTTTTGAGTGATTGCTTCTACAGCTTTTGGCTCAATGAGATTTTTGATAGTGTCAACCTTGCTTTGAACATCTGGTTGTAGGCTATCATAGACTTTGACAAAATCATCACCCATCAAATAATTAACAACTTGTATTGCAAGAACCTTTGCAGAGTCTGGAGTCATCTGTGTTCCATACTGAGATGCCAGATCTAGGTATAGACAAAATCTAAGTTTCGAATCTAAATTCGCAATTGCATTGAGTTGGCTACGAAAATTCTTTTTTAACCGAAACATATAAATATCTTCAAATATAGGTAAATATCAAATTGTCAGCATAACAATTAACATATGAAATCCACGTTTTTTGCTTCTTTATTATAAAACTACCCGAAATATATCAAATTTTTATTGATTTAGTCAAATCAATTCCCGCTAACTTCTATATTTGCAATACAATACCAGTAAAAACGGATTCCATATATCCTGGCTGTTGTGGCAGACTACCATTGTTACCCTCTTGGATGAAACTTCTGGTGAACTTCTCTGAGGCGGGCTCTGTCTATGTGAGTATAAATTTGTGTGGTGGAAATATCTACATGACCAAGCATTTCCTGAACAGACCTTAGATCCGCGCCATGGGAGAGAAGATGTGTGGCAAAACAGTGCCTTAGTGTGTGAACTGTTATCTCTTTATTCATGCCCATTAATACGGAGTACCTTTTTATTATTTTCCATATCCCCTGTCTTGTATATCTTCTGCCAAGCCGGGTTATGAAAAGCATATTGCTGTTACCTCTGGCAACATATTTGCTTCTTACTGCATCTATGTATTTTTTAACAGCTTTTTGAGCTTTTCTGCCAACAGGTATAATGCGCTCCTTTGAGCCCTTGCCAATACATTTCAGATACCCTTCGTGCAAATCTATATTATCAATAGGGAGATTGATAAGCTCTGATACCCTCATACCTGTAGCATAGAGGAGCTCAAGTATTGCTTTATCTTTTATTCCCTGTTCTTTATTATCTGGCAAAGCCAATAATCTCTCTACTTCATCCTGAGAAAGCACTTCTGGTAAAGACAAACCTGTTTTTGGAGAATCTAAATTTAGAGTAGGATCATCGTTTATTACATCTTCATTAACCAGAAACTTATAAAACATTCTTATAGCAACTAGATTTCTTGAAATGGAACGTATGGCAAGCTTGCTTTTTCTAAGATAAATAAGATAGGCTATTATATCTCTGGGACCTACACCTTCTATGCTGACACTAGATTTTTTATCCAAAAAGCCTAAGAATTTAGTTAAGTCTCTCCTGTAAGCCTCTAATGTGTTAGCAGCGAGCCCTCGTTCTACTGAAAGATAATCTATAAACTGGTCAAGTAATTGATTCATACAAGAAAAGGATTGCTTTCTCTTTCTTTCCCAATTGTAGAATCCGGGCCATGTCCGGGATATATAACAACATCCGAATCCAAAACCATGAGCTTTTCTTTAATGGCTCTTATTAAATCTGTACCAGAACCTGAAGGAAAATCTGTTCTGCCTACTGAGCCACAAAAGAGCGCATCGCCTGTAAATACCGCTTTTTCTTTTCTAATGAAAACAGAAATACCTCCCGGAGTATGTCCCGGAGTAAACAATATCTCCAGTTCAAGACTTCCGACTTCTATTATTTCTCCTCCGTTAAGCACAATATCAGCTGAAGGAGATACATAGTTCATAGCAAAATCTGCTGAGAGATTTTTAGAAGCATCTATAAGCATGTCTTTATCATTTGCATGAATTGCTATTTTTAAATCCCCAAATTCTTGCTTTATATTCTTATTAGCGCCTATATGATCCCCATGGCCATGTGTATTAATAATATATTCCGGATTTAGATGCTCTTTCTTGACCTCTTCTATAATCCTGGAGCTTTCTGCTCCCGGATCAACTATAAAAGCCTTTTTTGTTCGCTCACATCCAACTATATAGCAATTAGTTTCAAGAAATCCGACTGCTAACTTCTTAATTATCATTATTGACCATTTCCAAGAATTTTTCTTCTGTTAGTATAGTAATTCCTAACTTCTTAGCTTTATTATATTTAGATCCCGGAGAAGTACCTGCAAGCAAAAAACTTGTTTTTTTACTAACACTTTCGCTTATGCTTCCTCCAAGCCTCTCTATTATTTCGGAAACCTGATGTCTCTTATACTTAGCTAGTGTTCCTGTTAGAACGAAATTTTTACCTGCAAAATTTTTGCCTGCAAAAACTTTACTTAAAATGGATTTTATTTCTTCCATTTTTACACCAGCATCCTCTAACTTATCTAACATATCTATTGTGTCTTGTCTTTCGAAAAAGCATGAAATGCTGCTTGCCATTATCTCACCTATTTCCCCTATTGCCTCAAGCTCCTCTTTTTTGGCTGTTCTCAATTGATCAATAGAAGAAAAATTCTTTGCCAAAATCTCTGCGGATAAAACTCCTACATGTGGGATTCCAAGCGCAAAAATCAATCTTGATAAAGACCTGTTTCTGCTTTCTTTGATATTTCTTATTATTTTATTTGCCAGAATATCTCCCATCCGCTCTAATTTAATAAGATTGTCAAACTCTAAAAAATATAAATCCGCATAATCCTTAACGACTTCTTTCTCTACAAGCTGAGTTATAATTGCAGGACCCATGTTTTCTATATCCATTGCACGTCTTGAAGCAAAATGCTGTATTCTTCTCTCAAGTTGAGCAGGGCACCTCAGATTCTCACATCTGTACGCAACTTCTCCTTCTGCTTTCTTTACATCACCGCCGCATACAGGACACTTATCCGGCATTATAAACTCCCTTTCTTTCCCTGTGCGGACCTCTTTTATAACGCTTACTATCTTAGGGATTATATCCCCTCCCTTTTCAATCGCAACCTTATCCAAAATCCTAATATCCTTGCGTGTTATTTCGTCCTGATTATGCAATGTAGCTCGACTTACTGTTGTGCCTGCCAAAGTAACTGGTTTAAGCGCAGCAACAGGTGTTAATATTCCTGTTCTTCCTACCTGTACAACAATATCCTCAAGAATCGTAGCAACCTGTTTTGCGGGAAATTTGTATGCTATCAGCCAGCGCGGGCTTTTACCTGTAGCACCAAGCTTGTGCCTTTGGGTTATTGAGTTTACTTTTATTACCATGCCATCTGTTTCATATCCTAACTCCTCACGCTTTAATTGCCAGGTATTGCAATATTCAATAACTTCACTAATAGTCTTGCAATACTGAATATGAGGATTTGTGCGAAACCCATATTTGGCCAGTAACTTCAAAGTACTCACATGGCTGCTACAACTAGTTCCCTCCATATATCCAATTTCATAGACAAAAATATTGAGATGCCTTTGCGCAACCATCTTCGGGTCAAGAAGTTTCAGTGAACCTGCAGCTGCATTCCTCGGATTTGCGAATAAGGCTTCGCCTTGCTCTTCTTTCTCTTTATTTATCTGTCTAAAAACATCTTTGGGCATATACACCTCACCCCGAACCTCAAGAACAGAAGGTATTGAATCTGACATTTGCAATCTCAGAGGAATTGTTTTTATTGTTCTCAAATTCTGAGTTATATCGTCTCCATGCGTGCCGTCTCCACGACTTGCTCCAAGCGTAAAAACCCCATTTTCATAGACCAAGTTTACTGCCACTCCATCAATCTTTAATTCAACAACATAATCAATATTCTCTCCTGCAAGATTTCTCTTCATGCGCACATCAAATTCTTTTATTTCATCCTCAGAATACGTATTTGCTATACTCAGCATTGGTGTGCGATGAGTAACAGTCCTGAATTCCTTTAGAGGAGAGCCTCCTACGCGCTGTGACGGGGAATCAGGAGTAATTAAATAAGGGGATTCATGCTCCAGGCGTATCAGCTCTTCCAGTAAGAGATCATACTCACGATCAGATATTTCAGGCTGTGCATCTATGTAATACTTGCGATTATGGTGCTCAATTTGTTCTTTTAGCTTCTTTATACTTAGATATGTCTGCTTTTTACTCACCTGTTTCCAGTCTATAAGCCGACATTCGAGGCAGGTCCGCTTCTCTTATTTTATTCTGAGCGGTTTTAATATCATAAGGAATCCTTTTTATTTCAACTTTTTTTTCCTCTGTATCATAAATAGCATAACATGCATCCGGATTTTTATCCCTTGGCTGTCCAACACTCCCGACATTTATTAAATACTTGGTGTTCTCTTCAATACTAATACTCATATCAAAGGAATATTCAGGTCGCTCTGTTTCCTTAAAAACTATCGGGACGTGGGAATGACTGAAAAAACATACAGGCTTTTTGAGTTCTTTAAAGTTGCGATGAGCATCAAGAGTTGTTCTTATATATTTCCACTGGTCAGGCTCAAGTATCGTTGCATGAACAATAACAAATTCAGGAAACTCTTTCTCTAATTCAAGCTGCTCTAAATATTCCTTATTATTCCCAGTCAGTGTGTCAGCAGTCCATATCACAGACTCTTTTGCTATCGGATTGAAGTATTCTATATCCTGCTTGCCGATAACTGCCCAATCATGGTTTCCTGCAACACATTCGAAATCATTATTTTTGATAAGTTCAACGCATTCATTTGGATTTGCCCCATAGCCGACTATATCACCTAAACATATATTTTTCTCAACCCGCTCCTCTTTAAATTTTCCCAGAACAGCATTCAACGCTTCCAGGTTAGCATGTACATCTGATAAAAGACCATATTTCATACAATATCATTCCATGCTTTTTCTCAGTTCATCTATAGACACTGTGGCTGTTCCAAGCTTCCCAACAACAATACCTGCAGCATGATTTGCAATATATGCAGATTCATACATTGATGCTTTATTTCCAAGACACAATGCAAGCACTCCAACAACTGTATCTCCTGCTCCGGTTACATCAAAAACCTCTTTTGCAACAGTTGGAATATTGGCTACTTTGCCGTCTCTTTCAAAAAGGGACATTCCCTTCTCTCCGCGAGTGATTAATATTGAATTTGCCTGTAATAACTTTAATAAACTCTTCCCTACCCGCACTAAACTTTGTTCATCCTTTATCTCTGTTTTAAGACTCTCTCCCGCTTCATGATTATTTGGTGTTATCATAGTTACGTTCTTGTAATATGTAAGATGTCTTGGTATAGGGTCAACAATAATTGGATAATTAAATTCTCTGTTCAACTTTATAATTTGTTTAACTAGATACCGTGTTACAATGCCCTTCCCGTAATCAGATATGACAATGGCAGAAATTTCACGCATATTGGATTTGATATATGCAAGTATTCTTTTTGCTTCTGTAGACTTAATCTGGCTGACAAATTCCTTATCTGTCCTGACAACTTGCTGATGTTGAGCAATGATTCTTGTCTTCACTATAGTTGGTCTTTTCTTGCTTAGAATAATTCCATCCTCATTCATGCCCTGTTTCTTTACCAACTGCAGAAATTCTTCTCCTGCAATATCGTCTCCAATAATTCCTGTAATTAATGCCTCTGCACCAAGTGCACATATATTATTTGCAACATTAGATGCGCCACCCATCATAATAGATTCGGAGCTGATTTTAACAACAGGCACAGGCGCTTCTGGGGAAATGCGCTCCACAGTGCCCCAGACAAATCTATCAAGCATCAGATCGCCTACAACAAGCACTTTTGTGCTCTTAAACCCTGCTATCACGTGTCTCAACTGGTTTATATCTATACCTTTCATGCCTTGAATCCTCTCTCTAATGCCTTAACATTTATTGGGATAAGATTATGTCTCCTGGGAGGAAGGATTTTTTCTAAAGCTGACTTTAGAAAATCCAGCTTTACCTCACCAGTTTCCCTCGCAAATGCTCCTAAAACAATCATATTTGCTACCTTCAGATTCTCAAGCCCAATTGCCATATCATTTGCAGGAACTTCTACAACTCTTATTTTAGTCCTTATATCCTTATTTATTTTTACCAGACTACTGTTCGCAATTATGAGTCCATCATTCAAAACAAGTTTGGAAAATTTATCCAATGATGCCTGGTTCATTACAATAAGCGTATCCGGATGTGATATAAATGGAGAAGCTATTTCTCTTTCCGATATAATAACTGAGCAATTTGCAGTTCCTCCACGCATTTCCGGCCCGTATGAAGGAAGAGAGGTAACGTGTTTACCTTCTTTCATGCCGGCATATGCCAGCATCTTACCCATTGACACTATTCCCTGCCCGCCAAAACCTGCTACAAGAATCCGCTGCATCTAAAAACCACCTTTCATGTCATTGCGAGTCAAAGGCGAAGCAATCTCGTCTTCTGGGATTACTTCGTCGCTAATACTTCTCGTAATGACATCTTTAATCATATTCTAAAAATTAAGTTTAAATTTTCTGCATAATGAACAGTTGCTTAAACCCTCGTAAATAAAAGTTGAATTCTCTTGCTCGTTTATGCCAAATTCCTGTATTGGATGTTTGATTGTGCCGTGTAACACATATCATATCAACTGGTTTAAAATATTTTTCTAAAATAGCATACATTTGGAAACCAACTGGGATAAATCCAGTTTTTTTGCGCCAGTGGTCTCCAATAAGCCATGCCATATACTTTCCTATTTTTAAAATCCGATGCGTTTCCTTTGCAACTTTTCCTAATTCTTCAAAGAATTTTGTGCTTTCGCAAGAAATGTTACCAATATTATCAGGGTGTTCATTATATTTTATATTATCCGAATAAGGCGAATCAATAAAAACAAAATCTGCGACTTCATTATCCAATGGTAATTTTCTAGCATCAGCTTGTTTTATATCTGCTCTGTAAGGCACTATATCAAATCCTAGCACCTCTCGATTTTCTTCCTTACAAACATCGATAGTAGTTCCACTTCCACACATAGGGTCAACCACCAAATCTCCTTCTTTTGTGTACCTTTGAAGTAAGTTCCAGACAATAAATGCAGGCGTAACACCTGGATATTTATTATTACCGTGTGGTTTATCCCCATAATTTTGGGTTGGAAAATCCCATAATGTTGTTGTTTCGAATGATGGGGTGGTATTTTTCATGTCACCACCTTATATTTTTATCAAAAACCTTTTGCACTATGAATAAAAGTAATTTGTTAATTTCTATAAAAGTATTTTGTTCACTTTCACTTAGGTTGCTAACACTACTTTTCTCTGCTTCCTTTGTGTGAACAACATTATTTCTAATTAAATAAATAATATCTGACAATAGATTAGCCATTTTATCTTTATCCCAGTTATTCGGCTCTATATCATTTTTGTTTATAACATCTTCACAAAATTTCTTAAAATTCTGAATTTTTGCAAATTCTTCCTTTATAAAAGGGAAATCATTTGAAATATCTTCAATTACTAATTTCAGCATCCCTCTTTCGCTTTTAGCATTTTCAATCTGTTTAAATTCTTTTTTAGTTTTAAGCTCCTTAAGGCCTTTTATATAATTATAAAAGTATTTATAAAAATAAGACTCCAAAGCATGATATAGTTCCAGAAATTGATAACTTGGATCTAAGTTTTCCATTGCTGATATATAAAATTTTAGTGAGTCAATATTATATTGTTTTTTGTTTGATAATAACAAGGAATCCGTAGCTTTATCGTAGATTTCATTAATGTTTTGTGGCATATTTATTTTAAAAGGAGTGCGTGTCTTACGTTCAGTAAGTCCTAGGTCGGTACATAACCTGTATAATAACTTTTCTTGTAAAGTTTCTTTATCTTTTTTTACCTTTAAAATATATTTCATGGGCTTAAACAAGGAACAAAAATTAATGTATATGTCAGTATCTACACTGAAAACATAATGATTCCTAATAAGCCTTTCTCTAAGTTGAAAAATATAGATAGGCAATACCTCCTTTGGATAATATAAGTCTTCTTTACTATCTTCATTTATGAAGAAATATCCCCAGCAATATCTCCTTTTGGATAGAGAACTTTTGGACAGAGGGAATAAGTCTGAGTTCTCTTCATCTTTTAAATTCACAAGAGGAGATTCTTTTAGTTCCAGATAAATATAGTTATTTAACTCTAATCTTTGACCAATAGGTTTAGCGAACTCAATTGCAGTTTTGTTTAAGAATAAAATATCAAATATAGGTTTAGAGAATTTAATCTTTAACTTTGAAAAATCAACTCCATACTCTTTATTATCTCTTTTGTAGACAGCACTCTTTAGGGAGTCCAAGAATTCTGGTTTACTTTTCCACAAGCTATCTATTATCTCTTGAGGATACAAGGATATAACTTCAGAGTAGAACTTTATAGCCTTTTGTTCATTTATATTGACCATGGACATTATCCTTGAGTTGCCCTTTGCCATATCATCTCGAAGTTATTTTCACCTCCAAGGAATTCATTAAATCCATGAAAGAAAAAGTTTCTAAGGGTAATACCGATCTTTTTTGATCGGGCTTCTTCATCTTCAAGAATATTGCTTAGAATTCTGAGTTTTAATGGGTCTTCAATATTTTCATCAAAAATTCTGAAGAATTCGCTTTTCCTACTTTCGTAATTTTCATTATTTCTATTTCTATAGTTCCCACATGACGCGAAAAATCCTGACAAAAAAGGTGCAGAATTCATAAAACCGTTTCTTGATGTCCACTCTAACGATTTTTCATTTCCAAAATCATCTGACTCTTTCATTCTTTCCCTATACTTCTTCCAAAGTTTCTCATCTAAATTAAATAATAAATTTGAGAATTGTTCTATATCATCGTCACTGCACAATTTCAATGTATCTGAATGTTCTTCAATAAATCGCATCCTTTCCAGTTCTGCCACAACTATATTTGTTTTATCCACTATTGGATCACGAGTATTAAAAGCAGTAAGAGCTTCAACTATGTTTGCAAAACTATACTGATATGGTTTTTTTGAAGGAGAAGAATCTTTGTACGTAGAAAATCTCATATCTTCTATTCCACGTTTTGTGGCAATATTTGATATCGCTTCTTTAAGTGGTATATATAGAATTTCGAGTTGATGGCGCATACTCATTTTAAATTGTCCTGTATTTAATACCAATATCTTATACAAGAGAGCGTTTGTTTTTATAGAGTACCACAACTCAGCTCTTATTCTCGAACTTTTGAAGTGCTTTAATTTTTCAGGTTTATCTTTCAATTCGTCAATTACATTTAAAATACAATATGTTCTTTGCAAACCATCTAATATTGAAAGCGATTTCTCATTTACTTTATCGTTTATTATATCTTCTATTCTTTTCGTATCTTCAATATCCTTTATGCTATCTGAAAATTCTCTGCTTGCCACCAATGAAAGTGGGGGCATAATTGTATTGCTTTTTAAATCTTCTTTTAAACGATTATAGACATCATTTTTTCTGGAAATAACTTTCCCTCTCTGTATGGGCAAATTCTCTAAATTGTTTTTGACTAATTCAATGTAGTTACCGATACCTATATCTATTAGCAAACATTTTCCACTTACTTTCTTATCTTCCTTTAAGTCAAATACTCTAATTTTATTATTTATGCCCATTTTTCACTCCTTTTAAAGTTTTCTCCTTACTGTTTTTGTCCCAATTATAATAAGTCTCCATTACTTTGTTATACATCTCACTTTCAAATCTTTCATCCCTTTTGGCACCAAGAATATTGCTCAAATGGACTTGTGCAAAAAGTAAATACTCTCTCCGTTTGATAACGTCTGGTGGATATGGTGTAAAATTGGGTCTATTAACAAAGAGTTCATAGTCAATTTTCTTGAATTCTTGCTCAATTTGTTTCTTGGTCATTTTTTATTCTCTCCTTCAATAATAATTTTTTTAAATCTTGAAATATTTGATTAAAATTCTTTACCTTTTTGCTTTCTTCGATGTCTCTGAATATATATGAACCGTCTAACTCGTATTCAGCAATTATTCTGCTTTTCGTTATATCTTTATCTTTGTAAGTAAATATCGTATCATTATCAGTAGAGACAAGCACTATTTTTATATCCTTCGTTATTTTGCTTGTTCTTAATTTCAACTTCCAATAAGCAGCCTGTGCAACTCTTTCTCTCAGACTGGCCTTACATGAAATAATCATTTTTACAGAACAGTCACTTTTATTATAGACTATTATGTCAGCATCAGGTACTACTGAGTGTTTATCATAAAACACTTCCACATTTCTACGTACTTTATCTAATTTCTCATTCAGCTTTTTCCTTGAAAGTCTGTTATCGTTTGTTATACCAATATTCTCGTCTAAATTTTGGATAAAATCCTTAACAATGAAAGTTATCAACTTTTGCAGATTATGCCCACTCCAGCTATTCCATGCTTGATTAGGATCTTTTCCTCTCCTCATAGCTTCACTTTTGTACTTTTTTTTAATATCAGAGAATATCTTACTCACGAAATTAAAGTCATTTGGACTTTTCTCCCTTTCCATTAAATATATTTTTTTCAAGTCCTTAAAAGTCATAATCTCACTCCTTTAAACCAATTACAATATACTCGACAGGATATGCTTGCGAATTCGCATTGTCATTACTTGCAAACCTGCCAGTCTTTTCATCTCTTTTCTGCGGAAGTATCTTTGAAGGGATTTCTCTTTTTATAATCCTGTCAAGTTTAAAGCCTGAATGTTGCAAACTTTCCGCAAAGACTTCTGCATTTAGTATGTTTACTCCTTTAAGTTTAGTATCGCCAATGACATAGCAACATCTGCTACCATGCTTTAAAATTCTGAAACTTTCATCAAATACTTCTTCCATATCAATAAAAAATGCTTCGATTTCTTTTGCCATTTTCTTGCTTTTTGTAGACATTTCAAAAACAATGTCCCTAGCAATTTCACTTTTTAATTCTTTGTCTTCGTACCCTTTGTATGAAGTCCCAATAAACTCTTTTTTGTATTCCCCTAAATCATCTACCAAGTCAAACCAGATTGTTGATAACTGATGTAAATCAGCATATTCATAGCTTGTAACATAAGGACTTGAACTTACTATTAAGTCAACACTCTCATCAGAAACAGGTTGTCTCCTTGCATCATCAATCTTGATGTTTAGATAATTATTTAGGTTCTTTCCCATTAATCTCTCAGGAATAACACGATAAAAAGCTTCATTACCTCTCTGCATTTTCCTTAAATGCCTTCGCAATACGTTATAGGGCTTTATCTGCTGTTTTTTAAAATCTCTTGTTGGTTTTGTGCTCACCTGTAACCATATAGAACAATTTTTCAAGATGTGACTGAAAGCAACGAGGAAAAAGTCCCTGATAGTCCTATCTTTTTCGTTATAAATAACTCTTAATATTTTCCCAAGCTCAATCTTATTTTCTGTAGTGAACCAGTAATTAATTCTGTCTACATGTTTTTGTGGAATTAAAGGATTGATTTGTTGTCCATCCAAAAATTTTAATCTTGATAAAATTTTTATTATTTTTTTATCAAGATATTCAGGATTTATAGGTGTTGCCTTTACTTTCGTCATTAGACAAGCTATTTTATTAATATCTGTTCCACTAGCTTTAAAGCCTCTCGATATTGCAGTGACTATAGTAGTTCCACAACCCATAAATGGATCATTTATATGGGCGTTCTCATCAGATATGTATTCATCAACAAGTTTTTCAACCAACTGAGGAATAAATTTAGCGGGATAACGATGATAACAATGAGTCCATTTAGCAGTATCTGACGGCTTATACTCTATAAAAGACCAATCTTTATCAATTTCTTTTTTATTAAAAACTTTGATAATTTTGTTAGCTAGATTTTCTCTTTCAGATTCAATAAATTGAACAGGAAAAATACCTTCATGGATGTTTGTATTGACTACAGCTCTCTGCATTTCTCTTTCCTCAAGCACCTATCCGCTTTTATCCTTAATCACCCCAAGAGGATAAGTCTTTATTAACGTATTATCAATCCACTCCGCAGCTTTCTGTGGAGTCATAGCAAGGTTAACAGGACACTGAGACAGAACCTCAACCATTGAAAACCCCTTGTCTTCCAGCTGTACTTGAAAAGCTTTTTTGATGGCTTTTTTAGCTTTAATAATATTTGCCGGTTTATTCACTGCCACTCTTTCTATATAAATAGATCCATCCGTAATAGCCAGCATTTCTGAGATTTTTATTGGGTATCCAATTAGCCTGGCATCTCTGCCTAAAGGAGTTGTTGTTGTCTTTTGACTAAGTAATGTTGTGGGAGCCATTTGTCCGCCTGTCATTCCATATACGGTATTATTTACAAATATTGTGGTTATTCTTTCCCCGCGATTTGCTGCATGAATTATCTCTCCTGTGCCTATAGCAGCAAGATCTCCATCTCCTTGATATGTAAATACAACTTTATCAGGATGAACCCGCTTTATTCCTGTTGCAACAGCAGGTGTTCTTCCATGCGCAGCTTCAGTCATATCTATATTAAAATAATGATACATAATAACTGCGCACCCAACAGGAGGAACTCCAATAGTTCTATCCTGAATGCCAAGTTCATCTATTACCTCACCTATTAACCTATGGACAATCCCATGCCCACAACCCGGGCAATAATGAAATGGTTTGTCTGTCATAGATCTTGGCCTGCCAAATATCTTCTTCATCTCTATTCTTTCTTTTTTGTGCCTTTGTGCCTTTGTACCTCTAATTCTTTAATTCTATTTACTATCTCTTCTGACGTAGGAACTCCTCCACCCATTCTTCCATAAAAATACACAGGGCATCTTCCCAGAACCGCAAGTTTTACATCTTCAACCATCTGTCCTGCGCTCATCTCCACAGTAAGAACATACCTGACATTATTACTTATCTTTCTTATTATTGCTGATGGATAAGGCCATAATGTGATAGGTCGAATCAACCCGGCTTTTATCCCCTCTTTTCTCAAAAGAAACACAGATTCTTTGCAAATTCGAGCGCACATTCCATAAGCTACCAGTATTATCTCTGCGTCATCTGTCAACACTGCTTCGTATTCTACAAGCTCTTTCTCTATTCTTCTATACTTGTTCTGAATTTTCTTATTATGCTCTTCCAACTCTCCAACTTTCAGCATCAGAGTCCTGATTATATTTGCCCTGCGGCCTTTTGCGCCGGTAAGCGCCCATGTTTTTGGGGGAAGCTTCAACTCTTTTATTTTTCTTATTTCCAATGGCTCCATCATTTGCCCGAGGAAACCATCTCCCAATATCATCACAGGATTTCGGTATTTATCTGCCAGGTAAAAAGCTCTGGCTGTCCAGTCATAAAGCTCCTGAACAGAGGCAGGCCCGATTGTAATAAGTCTATAATCTCCATGTCCTCCACCTTTTACTGCCTGAAAGTAATCTGCCTGAGAAGGAGTTATATCTCCCAATCCCGGACCAGCACGCATTACATTCACAATTACACACGGCAGCTCTGCGCCTGCAATATAGGAGATTCCTTCCTGTTTAAGACTTATTCCAGGACTGGATGAAGATGTCATAGCTCTTGCGCCGGCCGCTGACGCGCCAAAGACCATGTTAATGGCAGCAAGCTCACTTTCAGATTGGATAAAGACACCTCCAAGTTCACCTAATCTCTCTGCCATATATGCGGTTAATTCATTCTGCGGAGTTATAGGATAACCGAAATAATGCCTGCATCCCGCCTGAATCGCGGCCTCTCCAACAGCGCCATTTCCACTCATTAAGACTTTCTCTGTCATTCAGTATCCTCTATATTAATCCAAGTAAGAATACCCCTTTTTTTGAATATAGGCAAGTAGTAAATCTGGCTATGAATTCATTGAACCTCTCCTCTGCACCGTATTTCCAGTTGAATGAACGATATGTATTAGAGACTCTTTTGACCTCAGAGGCGTTATATAATATGTGTGTAATATGCGTGTCCCTCAATTTAGCATAAATAATGCTGGCATTCTCAGATGCGTTAGATATCTCCACAATATCGTTAACATCAAGAGGGCTACTTCCAACATAATCCCTATCGCAGTAGAAACTCTGATTCTCTCCTACGAATAGGATTTTACTATTTTCTGGTAACTTTTCATTAATAAATTTGAACGCACCATACTGGTAAAGATTTTTTGATAGGAATTCTTCCTTTGTTACTTTCCCATACGCTGCATCAAAAAAGTTAAAACCAACAGTCGCTGCAAATTTAAATGTGTTCCAGCATAAAAATCCAATAACAAGAATGTGTAACACTATTGAAATTATCTTACTCTTTTTAAAATTAACCAGAGCATATGCTGTCAATATACTTGCAACGGCTAAACAAGGAAGCAAGAATCTAATTATCCGATGCGTAAAGAACATCCAGAGTATAAAAACTAGTATAGTGTATGATATAAGTATTTTTATATTCCTATTAAGCCTGGTAAAAAATAATACAGGCAATATTAACAAAATTACGCTCCCCTGCCTATCCAGAGGCATTTTCCATAATAGAGAGACAATATGCAATACGTTCATATCCTTTGATATGTGAAATCTTGTAAACCTCTGGACAAGTTCTCTGTTCCAGTCAATGCCGCCAAAGATGTTATAAAACAACGGATATACTGGGTTATGAGTATATATAAGATTCTTTATAAGCCATGGTAAAAAAGCGAGAGACGCAAAGAATATAAACAAGAGCACACTTTTGCATGTATTCTTGAGAATGCTCTCTTTCTTTTGAAGTATAAAAGTCATAATAAAAATAAGTGCAGTAGGAATAAAATATAATGCTCCTGTGTATTTAGTGCCGATTGCAAATCCACAAAATATACCGGCAAGCATTAACCATGTTGCCTCGTTCTTAGAAGACCAATTAAGAATACAAAAAAGCATTAGTAGACCATAAAGCACTAATCCAAGATCATTAAAGGCATAGGTTGATGATAAACACGCTACAGGCATATTATAAAATATTGCGGCTGCCAAAAGGCCTACATTCCTGCCGAAGTATTTTCTTCCAGTAACAAAGATTGTTAAAACACATAAGATACCTATAGAAAAATGTATTAGTTTTGCCAATATCTCATCCTTTATTACTAGGGCAAGGGTATAGAACATCTCTGCTCCGAAAGGAAGATTTGAATACATATTGTGAGGGATAAAGAATATCCTGCCGGCTCTCACATAGAGTTTTGGAAATGCAAGATGGTATGAAAGGGTATCATAGTTCAAAGGAGGTGCCAATGCGCCTGTAAAGGCAAGAAATATTGTTAGTCCTATTGATATTATCAAAAACTTGTTAAATGCGGAGATATATGGAAGTTGAGATATTATCTCTTTTGAAAATCTTTCAGAAAAGCTAGATTTTAATTTGCTAAAAAAGTATTTGATCTCCCTGATTGAAACTATGCATAGCATTAATAATACTGAGTACAGACAAAATCTATTTAACCCTTTAGCAAAACCAATAAGCAGCACTAGAATAGATAGTACTCCCAATCCCAGTCCAAATGATAGGGACATTTCCTCAAGAAGGGACTTCGTCCTCAATTTAAAAAGATCTAATAGCTTTTTACCAAGTCCTAAAATTGATGTAAAAATAAATGCGAGCAGAATAATCTGGGAGAATATATATTGGAATTTCACTTATATATTTGAATCGCTATATCAGGACAAACTAACCCACAGAATGTACAGGATGTACATTTCTCTGGACAGGCAACCTCTGCAGGGAAAAAACCCTTTGAATTTTGCATCTTTGATATATTTAATGCTTTTCTGGAGCATACTGATATACAAAGCCTACACCCTTTGCATCTCTCCTTGTCTATAACCACGTTGGGCATAACAGAGCACCTTTTACTTATCCCGAATGCTTTCGGGATTTACTGAATGTCCACTCCACTTGAGCTTTTTCCTGAGTATTGTAAAAAAATCATTTTCAGGTAACGAAATTAACTTCAAAGTATATGGAGCTTTTTTTATAACTAGTTTATCAGGATGCAGCAAGTCAAACTTAATCTGTCCATCAATTGTTAACGCTATTTTATTAGTCTCAAATATTGGCTCAACAGAAATAGAGCTTTTTTCTGAAACAATAATAGGTCTGTTAGTTAGTGTATGAGGACATATTGGAGTGATAATTATCGCTTTTAGAGCAGGATGCACAATCGGGCCTCCGGCTGAAAGAGAATAGGCTGTGGAACCTGTTGGAGTTGCTATAATTAATCCATCTGCAATGTATGTAGTCACATATTGCTTATCTATCGAAGTCTCAAGTTTTAGAACTCTTGCAATTGCTTCTGTGGTTATTACTGCATCATTAAGTGCAGAAAAAGGAAAAATCTTCCCTTCTCCCTTTCTTAAAACATATCCATTAATCAGCATCCGATTTTCAATAGAAAACTTGTTGCCTAAAACCTGTTCCAGAACTTCGTATATTCGCGAATAATTAATCTCTGTGAGAAAACCGAGTCCACCAAGATTAACTCCAAGAATTGGTATGCCTGATGATGAAACAAGCCTTGCTGCACTAAGTAGTGTTCCATCTCCACCTAAAGCAATCAAGACATCTATATTGGATAATAATTCTTCATTTTCTACGGCAATTTTTTTATCTAAAAGCATCTCTGAGCAATCATGAGACACAAAGACTCTTATCCCTTTTTTGCCCAACCAGTTAGATAAATCCCTAGCCAGTTTTAAAGCGGATAACTTCCTAGGATTACCGACTATGCCAATTCTCGTTATGTCTTTAACCATTGCTTTTTTTTTACCTTAAAACCTGAACTTAGTTCTGCCAAGCAAATCATGAAGGTGAACAACTCCTTCAGGTACGTCTTTTTTGTTAAGTATCAACAACGAAGTTATTGAGTATTTTTCCATTTTTTCAAGAGCTTCTACCGCAAGAGAATTCTTATCAATTGTTTTCGGATCTCTACTCATAAACGTGGTAACTTTTTTATTCAAAAAACCTTCAACTTTAACACTGCGCCTAACATCTCCGTCCGTAACAATACCTTTTAATTTCCTATCAGCATCTAAAACCAATGCAAACCCAAATCCTTTTGCGGAGATTTCTGCTATTGCTTCTCTCATCGTAATATTATGTTTAACAATTGGAATTTGTCTTCCTGTTTTCATAACATCTTTTACTTTGAGACTTAATCTTCTTCCCAAACTACCGGCCGGATGCAGAAGTGCGTAATCCTCTCTTTTGAAATCTCTCTCTTCAAGAAGCGCTATAGCGAGTGCATCTCCCATTGCAAGCGTTGCTGTAGTACTCGCTGTTGGAGCAAGACCCAGCGGACAAGCTTCCTGCTTAACCCCTATGTCTAAAACCAGATCGCTGTGTCTCGCAAGAGTTGAATTCTTTCCACCCGTCATCGAAATTATTTTAGCTTTTCTCTTCTTAAAAAAAGACAAAAGATTATTTATTTCCTCTGTCTCTCCGCTATTTGATATTGCTATAACAATATCACTCTTTGTTATCATTCCTAAATCACCATGGGAACCTTCTGAAGGATGAAGAAAAAGCGATGGAGTACCTGTGCTGGCAAGTGTAGCAACTATCTTCTTACCTATAATTCCTGACTTGCCTATGCCTGTTACAACAACCCTTCCTTTACATGATAGCACGAGCTTTACAGCATCCTCAAAACTCTTATTCAATTTCGGAATTAAATTTCTTATTGCTTCTGCTTCTATTCTTAATACTTTTTTTGCAGTTTTTAGAATCACTAAATTATCCCTCTTTAACCTGTTTATCGATAGATATTGCTCTTTTTAATAGATCCGGCAATTCTTTAACTGATATCATATTTGCCCCATCACAAAGAGCTTCATCCGGACTAATATGAACCTCTAAAAAAAGGCCTGCGCAGCCTACCGCAACAGCAGCCTTAATAAGAGGTTCTACAAATTCTCTCTGCCCCCCGGAAGATGTTCCCATACCTCCCGGAAGTTGGACACTATGTGTTGCGTCAAATATAACAGGATATCCAAGGTGCGCCATTGTGGAAAGCCCGCGAAAGTCAACAACTAGGTTATTATATCCAAAACTAGTTCCTCTTTCTGTTAGTAAAATGTTATCATTTCCCGTTGAGAGAATTTTACCAATAACATTTTTCATATCCCATGGAGACATAAACTGTCCCTTTTTCACGTTTATCACCTTACCTGTTTTACCCGCGCTTACTAACAGATCAGTTTGTCTCGACAGGAACGCTGGTATCTGTATAACGTCTAAAATATCCTTTGTCATAGCAATTTCTTCTTTTGAATGAACATCCGAGAGGACAGGGATATTAAACTGCTCCTTTATTTTTGAGAGCACGCCCAACGCCTTATTTATTCCAATTCCTCTAAAAGAACTGACGGACGACCTATTAGCTTTATCATAAGATGCTTTATATATAAAAGGTATTCCTAAATCATCTGTTATTCTCAACAGCTCTTCTGCAATCTTAAAAGGAATTTTCTCATCTTCAATAACACATGGCCCTGCAATCAAAACAAGGGGAGATGTATTGCTTATCTTTATATCATGTAATACTATCTCTTTCATTCGATATTTCCTCTTAGCTTTAAGTATTCATTCACACTGCGTCATTGCGAGTGTCAGCGAAGCAATCTTGCTTGTGCTGCATACTTCTATCCGGTAAATTTCTTGAACTTGTTTATTAGAAGCGCTGTGATTTTTCCGGGCTTTCCGTTTCCTATCTCCCTTCCATCAAGTTTTATTACCGGGATAATTTCAGCCGCTGTTCCGCTCAAGAAGCATTCATCAGAAGTATAGACTTCATACCTTGAAAAAATAAGTTCTTTAACCTTCAAACTTTCCTGCTCGGCAAGCTTTATAACTATTCCCCTTGTAATCCCGTCTAACGCGCCAATGGATGTAGGCGGAGTGATAAGAGTATCATTCCTATATATAAATATATTATCCCCGCTGCATTCAACAACATTGCCAGAGGAATTCAGCATTAGTGCTTCATTAGCGCCAGCATTTACCGCTTCAATCTTGGCAAGAATATTATTTAGATAATTCATGGATTTTATCTGAGGATTTAGAGCGCTAACAGGTGTTCTTTGCGTAGATGCAGTTATGATTTCCATTCCTTTCCTATAAAGTTCTCTTGGATAAAGAGCTATTTTGTTAACAATGATAACAATCGATGACTTAAGACACGTTCTTGGGTCAATACCCAGATCTCCTATGCCTCTTGTTACTATCAATCTTACATATCCATCCTTCAATCCGTTAACTTTATGAGCTTGCCTAACGGCATTCCTCAATTCTGCCTTTGATAAAGGTACTTTTAATTTGATCGCCTTTGCAGAATCATAAAGCCTATTTATATGTTCATCCAGCATAAAGATATTGCCATTATAGATCCTGATTCCCTCAAAAACTCCGTCTCCATATAAAAACCCGTGATCATATACAGAAATATTTGCCTTTGACGTTGGAAAGAATTTTCCATCAATATAAACTTGCATAATAAAACCCCCATGTTAAGAGACTAAATTTTACCAATCCTATCATATCAATAAAAAATTGTCTATAAGTCGTGTTTCGCCTATACGACAAGCGATTATAATTAAACTGGTTTTTGAAATCTCAGAAACATGTGAAAAATCCTCAGGATTGACTATGCCCACATAATCCAAGTACGCCAATCTCTCTTTTTTTATCACACTCCTCATGCATTCTAACACATTATCAGATTTCTTTTCTCCATTCTTTATCATTCCCTCTGCTTCCCGTAAAGACCTGTATAATACCAGAGCTGCCTTTCTTTCCTTAGAAGATAAATATTTATTCCTTGAACTCATTGCCAAACCATCCTTTTCTCTAACAGTGGGTACAACAACAATCTTTACGTTAAAATTTAGATCTCTTACCATTCTTTTAATAATTGCAACCTGCTGAGCATCTTTTTGGCCAAAATAAGCAATATCAGGGTCTACAATGTTGAAAAGTTTCCCAACAATAGTGCATACTCCTCTAAAATGTGCAGGTCTTGTTTTCCCTTCCCAGATTTTATCCATATTTTCAACACTAATAACGGTGGAAAAACCTTTAGCATAGATATGCTTCGTATCTGGATAAAAAACAACATCTACTCCTGCCCTTTCCGCTAGTTTCCTATCCGTATCAAAATCTCTCGGGTATTTTTTGAAATCTTCTCCTGGGGCAAACTGCATTGGATTCACAAATATACTCATAACTACAATATCACAATCCTTTCTTGCTCTATGTATAAGACTCAAATGCCCGTTGTGAAGATACCCCATTGTTGGAACAAGACCAATGCTTTTATTATGGATTACTCTCTTAGATAATTGCTGCATGTCCTGAATAGTCTTAACAATCTTCATTTGTAGCTATGCTCTTTATCCGGGAACTTTCCTGCAGTTACATCTTTTTTATAGTCCTCAAGTGCTTTTGTGATCTGTTCTGCCAAATTAGCATACTGTTTAACAAATTTTGGAACATGTCCTGTTTTTAAGCCCAGCATATCGTGTGTTACCAATATCTGTCCGTCACAGTATGGCCCTGCTCCAATCCCAATAGTTGGAATATGAAGTTTCTTTGTTATATCCCTTGCGAGTGCATACGGAACACATTCAAGAACAATGGCAAAAACCCCTGTTTTTTCGAGCAGCAAAGCATCTTCAATGAGTCTTTTAGCTTTTTCGGGGGCTCTTCCCTGAACCCTGTATCCTCCAATCTGATGAATTGATTGAGGGGTCAGACCTATATGACCTAACACTGGAATCCCTGCTTGAACAATCCTATACACAGTATCTTTTATCTGCTTTCCTCCTTCCAGTTTAACTGCCTCAGCTCCTGCTTCTTTTATAAATCTACCTGCATTTTCCAAAGCCTTCTCCTGACTCACCTGATACGACATAAATGGCATATCTGCAACAAGTAACGAATCTGGATTAGCTCTCGATACAGCTTTGGTATGATGTATCATTTCATCCATTGTTACTGGTATAGTATTTTTGTATCCGAGAATCATAGATGAAAGCGAATCACCAACAAGAATCAAATCAATATCTACCTGGTTAATAATTGCGCTCATCCAATAATTGTAAGAAGTAAGCGCAACAATCTTTTTTACCCCTTTCATACTTCGAATTACTACAGTTGTTTTCTTCATCACATTATCCTTATAAATGTTACATTTTTGTAAATATATCTGAGGAAACAGGTTTATAGTATTGAGTGCCTCCTCGCATGTCTTTTATTGTTTTAATCAAATCATTAAGGTCTATCTTGCTATGAACAAAATCTATCTGGTCAGTATCCACAAAAAGCAACGGGCTGTCTTTATATAGAAAAAAGAAATGGTTATACGCCTTATTAAGCTCTTCTATATATGTCTCGGGAATTTCCATTTCATATTGCTTTCCTCTATTTTTTATGCGTTGAATCAAAACCGAGGTGGATGCTTGAAGATATATTACTAAATCGGGCGCAGGAATCCTCTTAGCCAGCAGAGGTTCAAGATGATTATATAATCCCAATTCATCCTCATTAAGATTAAGATACGCAAATATTCTATCCTTTGTGAATAAATAATCACACACAACAGTCCTTTTGAAAAGCTCTCTTTGCAATATTTTTTGCTGCTGGCTATATCTTGAGAGAAGAAAGAAAATCTGAGTTTGAAAGGCATATTCTTCTGCATTCCCATAAAACTTCTCCAGAAATGGATTTTCTTCACTTTTCTCAAGAACCAGTTTACCATTAATCTCTTTTGACAGCTCTCTAGCAAGAGAAGTCTTTCCTACACCAATAGTGCCTTCAATAACAATATACTTGCCTTCTAACATTTACCCTATTTTCCTAACAATCTGTTCTTCTGTTATCTCATCCAGCAACTGTTTCACAGACTTTCCAAGAACAGGATGTATAAAATCCCTAACAATCTCAGCTAAAGGAGCCAGCACAAATGCTCTTTTATGCGCTTGAGAATGAGGAATTTTCAAAACCTGTTCATTCAAAACAATATCCTTAAAAAAAATTATATCTATATCTATTTCCCGAGGACCCCAAACAAAGGAATTTTCTCTTCCTATAGAAAGTTCAATATTTTTAATGATCTTCAATAAGTTTCCAGGCTCAATATCTGTCTCAACTTCAACTGCGCAATTCACAAACCACGGCTGTTTCTCTATGCCAACAGGACTTGTTTCATAAAACGAAGAACACTTCTTGACCTCAATCTGCTGGTTTTGAGACAACAGGCGAATAGCTTCCTGAATATTTGCCTTGCGATTTCCTATATTTGAACCAAGGCTTAAATATATACACATTAAAGTTCAAAATCCGAAATCCGAAATTCTAAATCCGAAACAAATCCTAAATTCAAATTTTCAAATTTCTTAAACCGTTTTGAATTTTGTGTTTTAGTCATTTGATATTGTTTTGTGCTTCGTATTTCGTGCTTCGAATTTGTTATTTAACACATCTTTCATATCATAAAGCCCTGCTCTTTGGGTGCTGATAAATTTTATTGCTTTAATAACTCCTTGCGCAAATGTATCTCTTGTGGTAGCGATATGCTTTAGTTCTATTCTTTCGCCAGTACCTCCAAATATAACTGTATGCTCTCCAACTATATCGCCTGCTCTAACAGCATGTATCCCAATCTCATTTCCTTTTCTTTCTCCAACCAGCCCTTCCCTGCCATAGACAGCCATATCTTTAAGCTTTTTACCTTTTACGTTTGAAATAATTTTAGCGAGAGTTTTTGCTGTACCACTTGGAGCATCCTTCTTAAACCTGTGATGAGCCTCTATAATCTCCACGTCATATTCATCTCCTAATATGCTTGACGCCTGCTCAACAAGTTTACACAAAAGATTAACACCAACACTCATATTTGAAGAAACAAGACAGGCAACTATGCTAGAGATATTTCTTATCTCAGATAACGCTTCAACGCTCAACCCGGTAGTGCCGACAATTAACGCTTTCTTATACTTTGCGCAGACACTGGCAGAAGCAAGAGCTCCGTCTGTGGATGAAAAATCAACCACAACATCTGCATCTTCTATAATGTCATTAATACACGAAATCACACTTACATCTAATTTATCAATGCCTGCCACTACGCCAGCATCTTTTCCTATGTCTGAATGAGATGGAATCTCAACTGCTCCGCAAAGATGTAAGTCTTTTTGAATGGAGAGGAGTTTTATTATTCTCCTGCCCATTCTTCCGCATGCACCATTAACAACTACATTAATCATGACAAAACTCCTATGTCAATCAATACTCCTCTCAATCTTTCTGCGTTTTCCTTCTTCATTTCGCAAAGAGGCAGTCTTAATTGAGGGCTAATCTTCCCCATCATTCCAAGAGCTGTTTTTACAGGTATTGGATTTGTTTCATAGAATAATGCCTTAAATAGCGGAAACAAGTTGAAATGAATTTTTCTGGATTCTTCTAAATTACCATTCAAAAAACTCTTTACCATTCTAGCCACATGCTTTGGAACTACATTTGCTGCGACTGATATTACTCCTTTTGCTCCAAGCGCCATCATAGGCAAGGTTAGGGCGTCGTCTCCTGAAAGAACAGTTATATCACATAGATTTATTATATCGCTGACCTGATCCAAGCTCCCGCTTGCTTCCTTTATACCAATAATATTATCAATCTTTGAAAGTTCAGCAACTGTTTGAGGCAAAATGCTTATGCCTGTTCTTGAAGGCACATTATACAGTATGATAGGGATATCCACTGCCTTTGCTATCTTCTCATAATGCAAGTACTGTCCACCAGGAGTTGGTTTATTATAGTATGGAGTAATCAGTAGGGCTCCATCTGCTCCAGCTCCTTTGGCGGATCTTGTAAGCGCTAGAGCTTCTTCAGTGCTATTTGAACCCGTTCCGGCAATTACAGGAACTCTCTTATTAACAATATCAATAACTAATTTTATCATGTATTCCTGTTCTTTGTGAGTAAGCGTAGCCGCCTCTCCCGTACATCCGCATGGAAGAATCGCGCTTGTGCCCTCTGAAATATGAAACTCAATAAGTTCTGATAATCTCTGTTCGTCAATCTTATCATCTTTAAATGGCGTAACTATTGCAACTATTGACCCTTCAAACATGTTCTCTCCTCCGCTATAATTATACCTCTAACTTGAATATTATTTCTGTATATCCTATTCCAATTCTGTCATTATGTCTAAGACGATGTCTCTTTATCTTTATAGCGTTAACCCTGGTTCCTCCCTTACTAACCAAATCATAGAGAATGTACCCCTCTTTTTCAGGCCTGATTTTTGCATGAAGCCTGGATACTCTGGGTTCCTTAATCGCAATGTTACAGGTATCGCTCCTTCCGATAGAAAATTCTTTATTAGAGTGTAATTTATGTTCTTTTAAAAACCCATGCTGACTTCTAGCAATTAATCTGGCAGAAGGCAGGGAAAGGGCTTGTTCAACACTCCCTTCAGGAATTTTAGTGAATAATTCGTGTTTTTCTTCATCTATCTTCAAATGTTCTTTTCTTTCTTTAACAATATCTATTTCTGCTTTGCCAAAATGGAATATGTAAAAAACTATCCAATAAATAAATAAAGCGCCTACTACAGGACCTATAATTGAGAAAAATAATCCTACGGGATGCTCTATTACGAATTTTTCAATTTTACTAACAGCAAAAGCATGCTGGCAAAACACCAACACAATAAAAACGATCAAAGGGCAGATACATAGATCTGCCCCTACATTCCGATTTTCACATTGTAGGGGCGAACCTGTGTGTTCGCCCATCCCCATTCTAAATTTTTGCATTTTGTTATCTGGCATTTAGTTTTCGCTATTGCTTTGTGCTTTGAATAAAGTCTAGCATACAGCGTATAGGTGCGCAATAGAAAAGGGAGATTATTTTATCTTTAAAAATGCTTCTATAAATTTATCAATATGTCCATCCATAACTGCCTGGACATTTCCTGCTTCAATTCCTGTCCTGTGATCCTTAACAAGGGTATAGGGCTGGAATACATACGAACGGATCTGAGAACCCCATTCTATCTTCTTCTTATCTTTATTGTATTCCTGCATCTCTTCTTCCTTCTTCCGCATGTGGTATTCAACCAGCCGTGCTTTCAGAACCTTCATTGCAGTCAACTTGTTTTTAAGCTGAGAGCGTTCATTCTGGCATTGTGTGACTATGCCTGTTGGCAGATGTGTAATACGCACAGCAGAGTCAGTGGTATTGATATGCTGTCCTCCATGACCGCTTGCACGGTAAGTATCAATTCTTAGATCGTCTTCCTTAATATCAACATCAATTTCGTCTTCTACCTCCGCAATCACATCAACTGAACAGAATGAGGTATGTCTTCTTTTGTTCGCGTCGAATGGAGATATTCTTACAAGCCTGTGCACACCTATTTCCGAACGCAGGTAGCCATATGAGTAATCACCCTTAATCATAATCGTCACGGTTTTTATACCAGCTTCTTCACCTGCCAGAATGTCCGCGATCTCTGTTTTAAAACCTCTTCTTTCCGACCACTTGATATACATTTTCAGCAGCATCTCTACCCAGTCGCACGCTTCCGTCCCTCCTGCGCCTGAATGAAGAGTCATAATAGCGTTATTTCCGTCATACTTACCGCTTAAAGTCAATTTTAATTCAAAACTTTTATAATCCTTCTCCAGTTTCTCAAGTTCCTCGGTAATCTCAGAAGAGATTGTGTTATCCTTCTCTGATAAGGCGAGTTCAACCAGCTCTAAAGCGTTATCTGTTTCTCTAATGAGGGTATCAAGAGGCGCAGTAATACCTTTTAAGATTTTAATCTGTTTTATAATACTGGCGGCTTTTTTGTTATCTGACCAGAAACCCGGCCTTGAAGTCTCTTTTTCTAACTGTTTTATTTCTTCCTGTTTCTTGGGGTAGTCAAAGATACACCTTTGCGTGATCCAAATTCTTTCTCAATATATCCAATCTTTGTTTTAGATGCTCCATCAATGCCTATCTTTCATAAATAACAGTGATCTTCCTCTCCCCGAGCACCTCGTCGTCAGTATCAAAAGTCCCGTTCCCATTCTTATCCAGAACTGACTGGCCTGTGCAGATTATTTTAAATACATTGGATTTTGTTGTTATGAGGTTGGAGATAGGTTGAAATGTTGTAGTACCTATAGTTGCTGTTGGAGCAGTAACAAGATGTCCAATAGTTTGGAATGGCCCGTCGTCAATAATTTTCTGTGCTGTGGATGCACCTATGTTTTTTAGTCCATTAAGCACAGGAACAGAAGCTGTATTTATATTTATTCTGCCATATGTCTTTGACGCAGGGGTGAGAAGGACATAATCAAAAAACACAGAGTCTGCGCTTGAAGCATCTGCTTGAATAGCAACGCTCAATGTAGTATCTGACACAACAACCTGTCCAAACCGCGCGCCGTAATCTGTGCTTGGAGTAATAAGCGCAGTGTCATCATCAACTCTCACCCTCATTGCCCCGCCTTCTCTTCCGTAAACATACATAATATAAGTATCCGCTTCAAAGCGGTCTATTGTTGTGTACCATGTCCATGTATCCTCATTCGTAGATGCGGAAGCATCTGCTTTAAACCAGTACAGTTCATCAGTTGCCTCATTAAGCTCTCTCCCCCCATATTTACGTTTTGTCTCCTCATCATCACCTAAGAGACTCTCTAAAGTCCAGTTTGAAACTTGCGTTAAATCCGCAAACTCAGCGTCAAGCCGTCTTCCCGAGACAGTGATCCTGTCTGCGATGTTTCGTATTATATGCTCTCCACCGCTATGTTCGGTAGTGTTTCCTATGTTCACCCATTTTTCTCTGCTGAATGATACATCTGCTACCTCTCCTATGTTTGCAAACGGAGAATTCTTCACTTTAATATTGGTTAATGCAGCCCCATTGTTTGCCGCTGCCGGGCTGCCTTTAGTATTTGCGCTTATCAGCCATGTATCGAAGATGCCTGAATCATTCAATACATCGTCTCCAACATAAGCTGGATCGTCTCTCTCCATAGAATAAAAATCATTATCCTGTATTATTGAACTATCCCATAAAACTTGATCAACTATATGTCCCGCAGGAGTAGCTATTCCTGTCGTCGGATCTGTTGTTGGCGTGATGGAGTCGTCATAAAGCCGCAAAGGACTGTCTATTAAAACCGTATCTGAAATAATATCGTCCAGAACGTCATTTGTAAAACCAAGCTGATACACATTGCTTAAACCTGGATATGTCTTTGTAAAATAAATACCATTATTGTACACTTCAGCTCCATTATTAACATCTGAATCAGCCATGTCTACAGCAAGAACACAATATCCGCCACTTGCAGCAATACTCGTCCCGCTGGGAATAGTTCCAACCTGCCCATTCGGAAACTCAAGATGCCAGCCGTTCATTGTAACTGCATTTTCGGAAATATTCACAAGCTCAACATATTCACAGTCAGGGGATTGGGAGAGCTCAATGCGGTACCAGGACCAAGGGCCTGCACCAGCTGATGGTGTTTTTATTTCCAAATGTAACTTTTTATTCGATGATATTATAATTGTATCAGCATCTGTTCCCTCTGCAGTCAAATCAACTGCTCCTACACTTTTCCAATATCCAACTCCTGTATCATCCGATACAGCTGTCTTTACAATTACATCATCGCCACTTCCAAATATTTTTAATTTATAACTCCCTTCTTCCAAATCTGAACCTGACCACATCCACATACCACTGTCATTATTATCCGTGGATCCCCAATTAGGTGCGCTATAACTCCATCCACCTGCTGGAGCTAAAGATTCATAACTTGAAGTCGCATCTTTCCTGAACACAGGCCTTACCATAACCTCATTTATTCTTATTCCTTCAACGCCGTAGCGGGTAAGGACAGTGCCGCCTGGCCCTTCAATATCAATTCGCGTTGAGCCGTTATCACGATCCCTAAAATCAATTATGTTCACTGCCATTTGAGCAAGCTCTGCTGTTGTAGCAGAAGTTCCCCAATAATCAAAGGCGTCCCTCAGAGTTGAATATAATTCCATTGCAGAGCTTACAGCGTTGATGTTTAAGCGCGCCAGCCCTGAATCCGTAAGGTTTTTGTCAGAAGAAAAGGTTGTGATGTAAGAATCAAAATCACTATACTCACTACCTGTTACGTCCGCAAGTGAAACAACCTCAGCAGGAGTCAGATAAGGCGTATCAGCGCTGAGATTGCTGGAAGCAGTGTATGGCCTGGCAATATAAAACTCCGCTGAATCGTCTACCCCCTCATCTCCTTCGTCAGCAAAACTATCTCCATCATTATCTATCCCGTCATTATTCAGAACAACGCTGTCAGCATTATCGTCATAACCCGAAATCCCCGCACAGCCGTCTGTTCCATAGCGTACTTTTATAATTTCCCTGCCTTTTGCATCACTAACTCCTGCAATATCGCAAACCGGTTTGATATTTATCTCACCTGTTGTCCATCCCTCATTTCCAAAGGAGCCATGGCGTCCTGTGTTTATATTTATCTTGCCTGACTCATCAATGACCAGAACAGCGTATCTGCCAATCAGGTGTCCCTGCGAATCAGTTAGATATACCCAGCGGGAGTCTGACCCGGCAACTGCCGCGCCTGTTGAAGCCACATCATCATCATTGCTCACGCAGGAATCTGCATCAGCGCCATAGGCGCCGAAAAGCGTAGAATCATACCCCCAGTCATCGCCATACCAGTCATATCCTTCATAACTGCAATAAGCTGGCGGCTGATTTGAAGGGTCGCCATCCAGTTTCAAAACGCCAATTGCGTGCTGAATGCCCGCTTTCGCAATGTAGTCCGCTTTTATCCCACTCATATAATTGGCTGCTGCGCGCTGGTCCATTATCATGCTGTATGAAAAAGCAGCAGCAATAGAGGCAAGAACAGCCATAATGGAGACAACTATTATGAGGGCAATACCATTTTTATTAGGGCAAATCCGAAATCCTAAATCCGAAATCCTAAACAAATTTAAAATTCTAATTCTCAAAATTCTAAACCCCGTTTTGAACATTTGTATTTTTGTCATTTGATATTGTTTCGTATTTCGTGCTTCGTGCTTCGAATTTAATGCTTTTGTAATCATTCTGCTCCCGGCATAAACACAGTGGTCTCAAAGGTCTGAGTATCTTCTCTCGCCTCTTCGTCACGGGTTTTGAGAACTATCTTTATCTTTTTTGGCAATTTATATAAATAGGTATCTGCGTCTGAATCATTAGAGCCCCAGTTCACATGAGAGTCTTCGTCATCACAACCATCATCACCATAATAATAAAAGCGAAGATCTGCGACTGCAATGCCGAGTGAGTGATTATTAGTGGCATCTATATCTGACTGAAAGATGAAATCAAGATTACTAACCTGACGATGCTTAATAAGTTCCGTATCATCCTTTACCCAGTATCCTAATTCGCACATATCAGATTTAGTGGTATTTGAAGAGTCTTTTATATCAGACATTGGATATACAGGGGCTATAAAAAATAATTCGTCTGCTGTGCTTCTTACATCATCCTTTACTTTACCAGATTCAGATTTATCCACTCCCAGCATATATATCTTTCTCGCCTCGTTGACCATTGCGCATGATATCTCTCTTGACATCATCTCCAGAATCGCTCTTGCGTTCTGATACCGCTCCATTCTTACATTGCCCTTTGTCCATGAATCGGTACCGCCCTTAAAAATAGAATAAATGCCTGTTATCAATAAAGCCAAAACCGCTGTTGTAATCATGATTTCAATCAATGTAAAAGCAGAAGTAGACCATAGACCATAGACCATAGACCATGGTTTTGTACTGTCGTCTGTCGTCTGTGGTCCGTCGTCTGTTTTTATTTCACATAGCATGTTACAAACTCCTCAATTCTGGTATCGCCTCTATCATTACAGTAAATCAATACAGATGCATGATATAGGTTTGTGAGTGTTAAATCCTGAGTAATTGTTTGTATCCATGAGAAAGAAGAATAATCAGGATCAGCGCCGGGAACAGAGAAAAAAGTGTTACTTGTTGTGCTATCAATAGGTTTTTCCTGCTCAATATCACTCATTTTCTGCTGACCGAGAAATGTCATCATTGTATGATCTCCTGCATGCTTGCTTGCCCTGAGTCCTACAGGGAACATTTGAATAAGTCCAAGAAGCGCAATAGACAGAATAGCCATTGAAATAACAAGTTCAAGAAGACTAAATGCTCCGACATTCATCGGAACAATTTTGAATTTTGAATTTTGAATTTTGAATTTACTCATTATTCTCTACTCGTTTTTATCCTGCCTGTAATTCCTGTTATTCCAATACATGAGGTGTCTTCATGTGTTCCATCACTAATCAAAATTGCTGACCCATCAGTCTCTGATGCCCCACCTGTAGGTGTAAAATAAATGTATTTTACAGTAAGAGCAGCTGGATCTGAATCATTCGGAAATGGAATCACATTAGGACCGTATGTATCCAAACCTCCTGTTACTCCATCTGTCATAATTATTGTCTTGGGCAAAGTTTTCCAATTAGTTACTGAACCTCCTTTAATATAGTCGTCAGGATCCCAATAAATTTTTACTGCATATCCAATATTATGTGTATCCGTATTGAAGTTAAAAAGAACTGCGCATCTTTTTCTTCTCTTTATCGCATGACTGCGCGCAGTGCGAAGAGCGGAAACAACGATCTGCGCTCCGCTTTTAATCCTGGAATTTCTTGTGAACTGAACAAAGGAGGGTATTGCCGCAACAAGCATAATGCTCATAATTGCAAGAACGATCATGAGCTCTACTGCTGTGAAAGCGCGGCAACCACTGGTTGCAATTTTTAATTTTGAATTTTTCATTTCTAGCTTGTCTCAGTATCCCAACATGCTATGTCATCGTCCCCACCATCAGTCTTATCTTTTCCATATGACCAGAGGTCATAACCGCGATTTGTCAGTGGATTGTTATAATTACTCGCAGTTCCTCCTGGAGCTCTATATCTGTATTTTGTTCCATAAGGGTCATTGGGAATATCCTTTGAAAGATAAGGTCCGCGTCCATTAGTTCCTACTGCCTGTAACATTCTCTCCAGGCTAGTCATATTTCCATCTGAAATACTAGTATATAAATCTTCTCCACTTTGCCCTGGATATACCCCCCAATCAGTCTGATACATTGCTAACGCGTTCTCAAGACTGTGGATATCGGCTCTTCCGCGCGTTTTCTTCGCCTTATCAATCGACTTCATAAAGTTAGGCATTACAATACCTGCAAGAAGCACAATGATGCCTATTACGACCAAAAGCTCAATAAGCGTAAACCCGGATCTTTTCCTCATTTTCCCCTCCTCTAAAAATTAATTGTCTCTGATATGCCCTTACTGCTTCCATCAGTTATTGTGTAGCTGTTTTCTGTTGCTGTATATGAATAGCTTCCTCCCCATGGATCAGTAGGGACTGCTTTGCTTAAATATTTCTGAGAAATTAAAACAGCAAGGCTGTCCGGCAAAGTCCCGCCATTATCAGCTCTGAAAAGGTCAACGCTTTTTCTCAAAAGTACCACGTCTGCCGTTGCCTTTCCAATCTTTGACTTCTCAAGCCCTTTAAAATAATTAGGAACTATTATTGAAGCAAGCAATGTGATAATTGCCACTACAACCAACAACTCAATTAACGTAAAACCTTTTTTGAATTTCATTTCCACCTCCTTTTCATCCACTATATTACTATACTATAAAGCAACATTTATGCCAAACATTAAAGAATAAATCCGAAATCCGAATATCGAAATCCTAAACAAATTCTAAATTCAAATTTTCGAAATTTCAAACTGTTTTGAATTTTGTATTTTTGTCATTTGATATTGTTTCGTGCTTTGTGCTTCGAATTTAGTGCTTTTTCTCTCCAAGTGTGTGCGGTTTTTCTCACTGGCAAACTAATAGTAAAACTTGTTCCCTTTCCAACTTCCGATTGAACAGAGATATCTCCATTAAGACTTTTTATTAATGAGTTACAGATGTAAAGGCCAAGTCCTGTTCCCTTTCCCGGCTCCTTTGTCGAAAAAAACGGAGTAAATATTTCCTTTAAATTTTCAGGCGCAATCCCACAGCCTGTGTCATTGAAAACAATTTCTATTCGGGATGCTTCTGCGTCAACATCTGTATATATCGTAAGTCTCCCACTGTCTCCCATAGATTGATAGGCATTGGCAATTATATTTAAAAATACCTGTTTCAACTGACCTGGATTGGCTCTTATTCGCGGTAATCTTATAGCATATTTTTTCTCAAGGGCGGGTTTCAAATCTGCCCCTACAGATTCAAAAGACATTATAGCATCGTCAAGCACCTCATTAACATCAATCATCTCCACATCCTTATCCTTGGATACTGAAATTCTAGAAAACTGGAGTAAATCAGTAACAAGTTTATTAATGCGGTCTGTCTCCTGAAAAAGGATTCCAATCTGCTCTGATACTTCAGAACCCGGCTTCTTAAAAGCATTCTTGAGAAAAAACACTGCATTATTAATAATCGCAAGAGGATTCCTGATTTCATGCGCCAGTTTTGCCGATATTTCTCCCATAGAGGAGAGCTTGTCCCGCTCCATAAGTTCAAACTCTGTAGCAAGCAATTCCCTATTGACTTTCTTTAGCTCTGATGTCCTATTCTCTACCCTTTTTTCTAGCTCCTGAGACCATTTTTTAAGTTGTTCCCTTGAGTTAACAAGAGGTTGCAGGCTACTCTCTTGAACAAGGGGTTTTTGAACAATGGGTTTAAATCCCTTGTTCAAAGATCCAAATATTGGCTGAAGAACAACCTTCCATATATAAGCAAAGGCAACAAACCCCAGAGAAAAAAAGATAATTGTAATAAAAAAATCCCTGTACTGGAGAAGCGGAGTCTTCCATACAATCACAGCAACGTATATAAGAAAAATGGCTAACCCGGTTAATATAAATAGGTATGCAAGCCGCGAAAACAGAGAAAAAAATTTATCTTTTAATTCCATATAACTTCATCTTCTCATAGAAATGGCGCCTGCTTATGCCAGCTTTCTTTGAAGCAAGGGATATATTTCTATTTGCCTTTTTTAATATATTGATTAAAAACCCCTTTTCAAAGGCAGTTCGTGCTTCACGAAATTTCTCTCCTGTAATTGCGGGGATGTGGGCAGGTTGAAAACCTACCCCTGCAGGCAAATCCTCAGGAAGAATACATGCTCCTTCCTGCAATGTTACTGCGCGTTCAATTGCATTTTCCAGCTCTCTAACATTACCCGGCCAGTCAAAGTTTATAAGTAAATCCATAGCTTCAGAGGAAATTCGTTTAGACGCAACTCCCTTAGATTTTAAGGGATTATACTTTTCTAAAAAGTGCTTTACTAAAAGAGCTATATCATCTTTCCTTTCTCTGAGAGGAGGCATATCAATAGCAATTACATTTATTCTGTAATATAAATCTTCTCTAAACAGACCCTCTTTTATACGGTCTTCTAAATTCTTGTTAGTTGCGCTTATAATCCTCACATCAACCTTAATTTGCCGAGTTCCTCCCACTCCTCTAAATTCTCCATCCTGAAGAACGCGCAATAATTTCATCTGTGTAGCTAAAGAAAGATCTCCTATTTCATCAAGAAAAATAGTCCCTTTATCAGCCGCCTCAAATATTCCTTTTCTACTGCTTATAGCGCCTGTAAATGCGCCTTTCTCATGACCAAATAATTCACTTTCCAACAGATTCTCCGGCAAAGCTCCGCAATTTATAGCAAGAAACTTGTTGTTCTTACGCTGACTGTTATAATGAATCGCACTGGCTATTAACTCCTTACCAGTTCCGCTCTCCCCTCTTATTAGTATAGCAGCATTGGCGTTAGAGACCTTTTGCACCAGTTGATAGACCTCCTGCATTTTCTTATTATTCCCTATTAATCCCCTAAAACTAAATTTTTCTTTCAGCTGATTATGTAAATATAAATTCTCGCTTATCAGCTTTTCGTGTTCTACCGCCCTATGCACAGAGAAAAGAATCTCCTCTGGCATGCATGGTTTCCTTATGTAATCATAAGCCTTAAGCTTTACTGCATCAATTGCTGAATCCACTGTAGCGTTCCCTGTAATAATTATAACAGGTATTTCCTTGTTCTTCTTTCTTACGGTCGACAACATAGTCATTCCATCCATACAAGGCATCTTTATGTCAGTGATTATTAAATTGAATTGCTCGGTGTCTAAAATTTCTATGGCTTCTTTTCCATCCCCACATACTTTGACATCATAGCCCTCCTGATGAAGGATACCAGAAAGAGACTTGCGCATATTTAGCTCATCATCTACAACTAGGATTTTTGGCTTCATATTTTTAGTATTAAGTGGTAAGGATTAATCCTGATTTATACAATCGCTGTAGCTAGCTTAATTAAGGGTAAGAATAACGCAACAACTATAAAACCCACAACTCCCCCCATACCTACAATCATAATTGGCTCTATTGCACTTGTCAAAGCTGCTACTGCGGCATCTACTTCTTGATCATAAGCATCTGCTACTTTAAGCAGCATCTTATCTAAGGCTCCTGTTTCTTCTCCAACATCCACCATATTGGTAACCAGCGGCGGAAATATCCCGCTTGCTTGAAGGGGGCCTGCTATTGATTCTCCTTCTCTGATACTATCACGAACAGACGCCATTGCCTGAGCTATCACGTCATTGCCTGATGTATCCTTTACAATTGTAAGCGCCTGAAGTATTGGAACCCCGCTTCCGATCAGGGTTGCAAATGTTCTTGCAAATCTGCCAATAGCTGTTTTTCTCGCCAAAGGACCAATAATAGGGATATACAATTTAAGTTTATCTGAATAATACAGCCCTTTCTGTGTTTTTCTAATAAGCTTGTATATTATAAATAGTCCAACTAATGATCCTAGAACAACAAGAATATTTCTCCAATCCTTGAAAACATCCGACATTTTTAGCAGCATTACAGTAGCGCCCGGCAGCTCTGTATTAAAATCTTCAAACATCTTTTTAAAGGTTGGTATAACTACTATAATCAAAAAAGTAAGTATTCCTGCAGCCGCAACAGTAACGAGTATAGGATAAACCATAGCAGCTTTAATCTTCTTTTTTAATGCTTCCTCTTTTTCTGAAAACTCGGCCAACCTTTCCAAAACCGCCTCTAAAATCCCTCCAACTTCACCAGCTTTTATCATATTAACAAAAAGTTTTGAAAAGCTTTTGGGATATTTGGCAAGCGCATCTGAAAACGTAGCACCTCCTTCAATATCTGCAGCTATCCCTGAGAAAGTTTCTTTCATAATACCAGGTTTAGCCTGATCCTTCAGAACATTAAGACTCCTCAATAAAGGAAGCCCTGCGCCAAGCAAGGTTGCCAATTGTCTGACAAAAACCGCTAACTGTCTGGGCTTTATTCTATCACCAATTCCTGGCAGTTTAATCTGAATATTCATACTTGTAGAACTACCAGCCTTTGCTGATTTAGCAGATGTTGAAGTACCAGAAGCTGGAGACTTTTCATAAACCTTCGTGGGGAAATAGCCCATATCTCTTATCTGGGATATTGCCAGAGTAGAAGTTTCTGCCTCAACACTTCCACTTATCTCTTTACCGCGATTATTCATCGCAACATAAGCATAAACAGCCATATACTATATCTCCACTCCCTGTGTCTCTCTTGCTACTTCCTCAATAGTAGTGATGCCCATCCATATCTTCCTCAATCCATCTTCTCTTAACATTGACATCCCTTTTTCGTGAGACTTTTTTCTAAGGTCACCAGCAGTTGCCTTATCAACAATAAGAGTTCTTATTTCATCATTAACAACAAGTATCTCAAAAATACCTATTCGCCCCTTATATCCAATACCATTACATATTTCGCATCCTTTGCCCCTATAAAACTTCTTGCCTTTCACGTCCTCAGACTTAAGTCCAATTAAGGATAATTCTTTCACATCTGGAGAATACTCTTCTTTGCAGCTAGAACATATTTTCCTAACAAGTCTTTGCGCAACAATAGCCTCCAGCGTTGATGTTATAAGAAAAGGCTCAATATCCATATCAATAAGCCTGACAATTGTACTAGCTGCATCATTAGTATGCAACGTGCTCAGCACTAAATGCCCTGTAAGTGAAGCCTGAATAGACATTTCTGCAGTCTCCAGATCGCGGATCTCTCCTACTAAAATCTTATCAGGATCCTGTCTCAATATACTTCTGAGACACTTGGAAAAAGTTAAACCTATATGGGCCCTTATTTGCACTTGTATAATACCTGCCAAATCATACTCAACAGGGTCTTCTGTGGTAATTATCTTGTCTTCCGGAGAATTAATTTCTCCTAAAGCAGAATAAAGAGTCGTAGTCTTGCCACATCCTGTTGGACCTGTGACTAGAATAATGCCATTAGGCTTTTTAATTAAACTTCTTAATATCCTTAAATCTTCCTCTAAAAGCCCTACCTGCTCCAGAGAGAGCATAACGGCTCCTCTATCCAATATCCGTATCACAACACTTTCTCCATGAGTTATTGGTAAAGTTGATATACGAAGGTCTACTTCTCTTCCACCCATATTAAGCTGGATCCTTCCATCCTGGGGCAATCTTCTCTCTGCAATGTCCATTCCTGCCATGACCTTAATCCTTGAAGTTACTGCTAAAGCCAAATGCCTAGGCGGCGGAATCATTTCGTAAAGCATCCCATCCACACGATATCTGATCTTAAATTGGTCTTCAAATGGCTCAAAATGCAGATCACTAGCCTTATCCTTTATTGCCTGAATAAGCACTAAATTAAGCAATTTAACTACAGGAATCTGATGCGCAAGTTCCTGAAGAGTTGCTACATCATGAACATCTTCATCCTCATCCTCAATGCTCCCCTTGATTTCTATGGCTCCTGTTTCCATCTCTTTTAACACGTCCTGAACAGTCTCTGTTTTTTCTCCATAATATTTAACAATAGCTTCTTCAATATCCTTCTCATTGCTTATCATACCCCTTACTTCACATTCCAACATGAACCGCAAATCGTCTAAGACGTTAATATTTAAAGGATCTGACATAGCTATATATAGAATATTCTCTTCCATTTTTACAGGAATAATCTTATATACTTTTGCGATTGGAGCTGAAACTTTTTCCAAAACTTCTGGAAGAATATTCATTTCAGGTAGATTTGCAGCAGGCATTCCGGTCTGTGCCCCTAATGTAGACAAGATGTCTGCTTCTGTCACAAAACCAAGATCTACCAAAATTCTGCCAAGCAAGCCGCTGGATTTTTGTTGCTCATTCAGAGCAAGTTCTAACTGCTCAGGTGTTATTAGCCCCTTCTCAAGTAATAACTGTCCAATAGGCTTCTTTTTGCTAGGCATTTCCCGTCTCTCCAGCCTTCACTTCAGCATCTGCTACACTATAACAACGTGTAATATACTCTTCATAGCTTATTATTTTACTGTTGTAAAGCATTGTTAGAGAATCATCCATTGTTTTCATGCCAAGCTTTTTCCCTGTTTGAATGGATGAAATTATTCTATAGCTCTTCTTTTCCCTTATTAAATTCTTTATAGCTGAAGTAGCAACCATTATCTCATAAGATGCTATTCTTCCCCCTGTGGTCCTAGGAATCAACTGCTGGGAAATTACTGCCACAAGAGACTCTGATAATTGTGTTCTTATTTGTTCCTGCTGCGCAGTAGGAAAAGCATCTACTATTCTGTCAACTGTGGCTGCAGCGCCTGTTGTATGCAAGGTTGCAAATACCAAATGCCCGGTTTCCGCGGCTGAAATAGCTGCCTCCATTGTAGCCAGATCTCTCATCTCTCCCACCATTATAACATCCGGATCCTGTCTTAGGGCTCTGGTAAGAGCTTCAGAGAACGAAGGAACATCCACCCCCAATTCTCTTTGAGACATAACACCGTTGTGATGAGTGTGGTAATACTCTATAGGGTCTTCAACTGTTATTATATGAGTATCTCTGTTTCTCGCTATATAATCAATCATTGTGGCAAGTGTCGTTGTCTTACCACAGCCAGTTGGACCAGTTATCAGAACTAAACCACGCGGTCTGTACATAAGCTGTTTAACTTGCTCCGATAATCCCAGCTCATCAAATGTCAGAAGCTTCATAGGTATAAGCCTCATTGCAATTGAAGTATTTCCTCTTTCTTTATAAATAGCTACACGGAATCTTGCTATATCTCCAAAAGAAAAACCAAAATCTGTTCCTCCCATCTCTTGTAATTTTTGCTGATGATGTTCTGAGGTAATACTTTTCATTAACTTCTCTGTGTTCTCGTTTGTCAACTCCTCAAAGTCAAGAACATCCAGTCTTCCATCTATACGCAAAACAGGAGGCTTCCCTACTACTAAGTGTATGTCAGAAGCATTCCTGTCTACAACGATTTTCAGCAGTTCATTCATCTCCATTTTATACTGCTCCTTCCAATTCTACATCTTTTTGAGTTACTCGTTCCACCTCAGAAAGCGTAGTCATTCCAATTACAACTTTCTCCAATCCGTCTTGCCTTAGAGTCTTCATACCAAATTCACACGCCTTTTCTCTAATTTGTGCACTTGAAGCCCTCTTAAGAATCAACGCACGAATTTCACTATTAAGCACAAATAATTCAAAAATACCTATCCTCCCTTTATAACCTGTACGAGAGCACTTTGGACACCCTTTACCTTTATAGAACGGTGTTTTACCCATATCTTTTTTCTTAAACGCCCTTTCTAATTGTAAAACTTCATCTTCCCTTGGAATGTATGTTTCTTTGCATTCTGGGCAGATTGTTCTGACCAATCTCTGTGCAAGAACTGCCTGAATCGATGAAGCCACCAAGAAAGGCTTTATTCCCATATCAATAAGCCGTGTTACTGCGCTGGGAGCATCATTAGTGTGAAGCGTAGAGAACACCAGGTGTCCTGTTAAAGCAGATCTTATAGCAATTTCCGCTGTTTCATTATCGCGAATCTCTCCAATCATTATAATATCCGGAGCCTGTCTCAATATAGACCTTAAAACATTAGCAAATGTCAATCCAATTTCGCTTTTTACATTAACCTGATTGATCCCTGTTAATTGGTATTCAACAGGGTCTTCAACTGTTATCAATTTTCTGTCCGGCTGATTTATCTTATTGAGAGCCGCATAAAGAGTTGTTGTTTTACCACTACCTGTTGGGCCTGTGACAAGAATAATACCATTAGGCGATGCAATCAGAGATTCAAATCTTTTCATATCCTCCTTTAAAAACCCAAGTTCAGCCATGCCCAGTAATAAACTGGTTTTATCGAGGATTCTTAATACGACACTTTCCCCATGTATTGCAGGCAGGGCTGATACACGCAAGTCAATATCTTTCCCCAATAAAGATAATCCTATTTTACCATCCTGAGGAAGTCTCTTTTCTGCAATGTTCATACCGGACATAATCTTGATACGGGAGATCACGGATTTCTCCAGTCTCTTAGGAGGAGCAGGTACTTCATGCAACACTCCATCCACACGATATCTTACTCTAAATCTATCCTCTAAAGGCTCAATATGTATATCGCTTGCTCCGGCACGAAGCGCTTCCAATATTAATAACCCGACTAATTTTATAACTGGCGCTTCATCAGATATCCCTTCTTCTTCCTCGGCAGCTTCACCACTAACAAAATCTATGTCCTGTTCACTCAACTCTTGAAGCATGCTGTCAATTGTTTCTTCCCTGACACCATAATATCTTTCCAGGGAACTTTCAATCTGTTCTTCTGTAGCCAACAATCCTTCAACTTCGCAATTCAGCACTATTCTTAGATTATCCAATGCAAGAAGATTCAGTGGACTAGCCATAGCAATTGTTAAAGTATTATTTTCAAACTTCAAAGGTACAATTTTATGTTTTTTTGCAACTGATGAAGGAACTTTATCTATCACTTCCTGTGCAACATTATATTCAGATATATTTATCGTCTTCAGACCGAATTGCGAAGCTAATGCCTTACAGAGCCCTTCACTATCTATATATCCAAGCTTTATTAGTATATTTCCAAGTCTTTCACCTGTCTGCCGCTGCTCTGCTAAAGCAGTTTCCAGCTTCTTTTCTGAGATCAAACCTATGTCCTGAAGTATTTCTCCCAGAAATTTTCTTCTATCTTCCACCACTTTGCCTGCCTCCAAAATTAGTCGTATAAATTCTACCTAAAGAAACACATAATGTCAAGAATGGCGTGTGCAGATAATTACTCTCTCAATACCTCCGTAGTCTCTGACAATTTCAGGGGCAAAAAATGTGCCTCTTGAGGAAATAAGTTTTTTAATTCCTTCAACCTGTCCATATCCTATTTCCATAATAAGAAACCCATTTGGTTTTAAAAATTCCTCTGCACCTTTAACTAGTTCAGGATAAAAATCAATACCATCAGTTCCACCATCAAGAGCGATTCTAGGTTCGTATTGCTTTATATCAATAGGTAATTTCTCAAAATCCGCTGAAGAAACATAAGGAGGATTTGATACAATAAAATCAATCTTTTCGGCAAGGTTGAGACCATTAAAACTCTTGAACAAGTCTCCACAAAGAAATCTTATTGACTTTTCTACTTTGTTTTTTTCTGCATTTTTTTTGGAGATATTCAATGCATCTTCCGAGATATCAGAAGCATATATCCTGATATTCTGACTTTTGGCAAGAGCAACTGCTATATTTCCACAACCTGTTCCCATATCAATTGCTAACCATTCTCTATTTGGTTGTCCCGAAAGCATTCGGGATAATGTAGCTTCAACTAATGCTTCAGTCTCAGGCCTGGGAATTAATACTTTTTCGTTTACTTCAAAATCAATGGACATAAACTCTTTATATCCTGTTAAATACGCAATCGGTATGTGTTTTGACCTTTCTAGAACAAGTTTTCTAAAAATGTCTAAGGTGTGTTGGGTAAGAATGCTATCCCAATTAAGATATAAAAATATTCTTTCTTTTTTTAAGAGATATGATAGCAAAACCTCTGCATCCAAACGAGGAGAGGGAATATTATGTTTTGCGAGATAATCTGTTGTGCATTGAACTAATTCTTTAATCTTCAATCCCGCTTAAAACCCACTGATAATTCAGCTTCTATTAATTCGTCCATATCACCTTGAAGAAAAGTCTGAAGCTTATGAGAAGTAAAATTTATGCGATGATTTGTGATTCGCGCTTGGGGAAAATTATACGTGCGAATCTTTTCGCTTCTGTCTCCTGTACCAACTTGTTTTTTTCTATCCTGAGAAATCTGCTTTTGCTGATCTTCCCTAACTTTATGGAGCAGGCGTGCTCTTAATACTCTCATTGCCTTAACTTTGTTTTTATGCTGTGATCTTTCATCCTGACATTCAACAACTAGATTCGTTGGTATATGGGTTATTCTAACTGCTGAGTCTGTTGTATTAACATGCTGCCCTCCAGCTCCTGATGCCCTAAATGTATCAACTTTTAATTCTTGCGGATTTATTTTAATTTCAACATCTTCAGGTTCAGGAAGCACTGCCACAGTAACTGTAGATGTGTGAATGCGGCCGCTGGTCTCAGTAACCGGAACCCTTTGAACACGGTGTGTTCCACTTTCAAATCTCAATCTTCTGTAAACATTCTTTCCTTTTACCGCAAAAACCACCTCTCTAAAACCTCCCGATTCTCTTGAATGCGATGACAAAATTTCTATCTTCCATCCCTTCTTTTCAGCATACTTACCATACATACGAAATAGGTCTTCAGCAAAAAGGCTGGCTTCATCTCCACCAGCCCCACCCCGTATTTCCATAATAATATCTTTGTTCCAATCGCGCGCCTCCGGATCCAGTAATACCCGTAGATTATCCTCTATCTTCTCTTTTTTAGCTTCCAAATCCGCTATTTCTAACTCAACTAGTTCTAGAAAATCCTTGTCTTCAGCGGGGTTTGAGAGAATCTCTTTGTGCTTCGATATATCATTCAAAATTTCCCTGTATTTTTCATATTCCTTTATTGTGTCCTTCATATCGGTGTATTCCTTGGCGTACTTCTGATATTGGCCTCTATTAGATATAACTTGAGCGTCACTCATTAACTCAGTAAGTTCATCACCCCTTTTTTTTATACTATCTAATTTGTCTAATAACATAATACTCCGTTGAAAGAAAATCCGAAATCCTAAATCCGAAACTCGAAACAAATCCTAAATTTAAATTTTCGAAATCCAAAACATTGTTTTTGAGCATTTGTATTTTTGTTATTTGATATTGTTTCGTATTTCGTGCTTCGTGCTTCGAATTTGCCCTTTTTTATTTAGAGATTATATTTTTTCTTAAACTTTTCAACTCTTCCAGCACTGTCAATAAACTTTTGTTTACCTGTGTAAAAGGGATGACACTTTGAACAAATTTCTACTCTGATATTTTTTTTTGTAGAACGTGTATGGATAACTTCTCCACAGGCGCATGTAATGGTAGTCTCATAATATTCTGGATGAATACCTTTTTTCATAATGGTTTTTTCCTTATTCTGTTTTAACTGGAGATAATGATAACATACACTTTATATCGCTTCAATTACTTATTGACTGAAACTGCTAAAATAGCTATCATAATTGGTAATTTAAAAGCCATAGTGTGGCGGCATAGCCAAGTGGTAAGGCGAAGGTCTGCAAAACCTTTATCCAGCGGTTCGAATCCGCTTGCCGCCTCTGAGTATTACTGCCGGAGTGGCGAAATTGGCAGACGCAAGGGACTTAAAATCCCTCGAACTTTTAGTTCATGCCGGTTCAAGTCCGGCCTCCGGCACTCTGTTCCTTGTCACGTTCATCCTTAAGTCTTCTTTTGCCCTCTTCAAAGAACGGTTCGCAGAATTCACTTGTCCATGTTCTCTCCTGAAAACTGCGGTTCTTTACAGTATTTAGAAAATCCTGAAATTGCTCAAAATATGAACCATAAATATGAAAGCTGTCTGTTATGTCAGCATATCTGCCAACAATAACTTGTTCATGAATTTTCTTACTTATACGCGCAGCTACTAATTTCTGTAGGTCAGTCAAGGCAAATATATTCATAAATGCTGCCTTAAAACCGTCTCTTGAACGCCAATGTGTATTCATATTCAATAACAATCTCTTATGCTCATTTCTTGAAAGTCTAAACCAGCATCTTTGAAGACATGGCGGATCATATGTAGGTGGGTCAATTTTAGGATTCCATGTTATTGCCTGAGCTCTACGGCTATAGGGAGTCTGTGCGAGCTTATTTACAATATAATCTATCTGATTAATCTCTGTACCTTCAACCTCATATCCAAAAAGTCGCTCATGATATGTGTATGTCCATTTTCCTTGTTCAGGACTAATCCAGTGATCATGAATACCTTCTACGACTTCCTGTCGGTAGATCTCTAACTCTTCAAGTCCTGCTGGAAAAGCGCGATGAATTCGCGGCTCAGCAAATGGATCATCCACAACCATTATCATTGTACAATCTCTGCTAGGAGGATCCTCTTTTTTATCATACTCTGTTTTTATTGCTAAACCTTTATTCCAGGTCTCAAGCACTGCTTTTTCCCACGCCTCTGCTAAAGTTCTACCTTTAACAGATATAATAGGTATATTTCCTGTATCCATTGTATCCACTTTTATTTGTCACATCCTGTATTTACTAAAATCTTCTGCATTAAGATCCTTTAAAAGGCTTTTAAAATCTTCTGTTTTTCCTTCAACTCCTGTAACATTCACAGTTGTAGCTTGCTCAATTACTTTTTCATCAACAAGAATAGGAACATCAGCACGTAATGCCAGAGCTATTGCATCACTTGGACGTGAATCAATAAGAAAGGTTCTCCTTCCCAATTTAATCTTTATCTTTGCAAAAAAGGTATTTTTATTAAAACTGTCTATGTTCACTTCCAATATTTTCGCTTTGCACACTTCAATCACAGATCTTATAAGATCATGAGTTAATGGCCTTGCCGAACTCGCTCCAACTAATTTCATTGCAATAGCACTTGCCTCAGATATTCCTATCCATATAGGAAGAGTTCTTTTTTTATCACTATTTTTCAAGATTATAATAGGCATATTATTTGTGGGATCAATTGCCACCCCTGCGACAAACATCTCTATCATGCTCATTCTACTAAATTCCTTTTTCTGCTTACATTCCAATCTGGGCTATCATACTGTAAATTATCTAGCTTTTCAACAAGAGTTATCTCTGTCTTCGTCAAACCCTCTTCCCTAACCTCAGTTTTAAACAGCTCTTCAAACCCAAGACATATTGCGCGTTTTAATTTGCCGAGATCAATAGAATAACCTAACTCCTGTTTTAGAGAGGTTACATTATTTACAAAATCTTTATGAAACTTTCCGAATGGCAAGTTAGTTTTAAAAATACTGTGCATTTTCCCTATATCAAAATCAATCAGAATAGAACCGTGTTGAATAAGCCTATCTTTAACCCTTCTTTGTGCGCTGCCTACTATTTTCCTTTTCCGAACTACAATATCATAATTCGATGATTCAACAAAACATACTGGCGACTCTCTTTCTCGCAATTTTACTTCTCTTTTTCTGTTTCCTGCATTAATTCCTAATGACTTCAAACCAATAATAATAGCTCCACATATGACTTTATATGATTCGCAAATATCTATGGGGATAATCCCCCCAGTGTTGGCAGTAAATGAATAGGTTAATTCCATATCGTGCAGTATTGCTCCTCCTCCAGTAGGCCTGCGTACATAGTTCATGCCCAAGCTCTTACAATTTTCCAGATCAATTTCCTTATGTAAATCCTGAAAATATCCAATTGAGACAGCAGGAGGAGTCCATGTATACAGACGTAATGTATATTCAAAACCTGTTTCGGCATGACGAGAAAAGATAGCTTCATCTATTGCCATATTTCTTGAGGCAGTGTCGCCTTCTGAATCAATAAGCCTGAATACCATTAGAAAGGGCCTTGTTTATGATCTTCTATAAACTTAATCGTCTCATCAAAGCTTCTGATACCTGCTTTAGCCCCCATAGCTTCTACACAGCATGCTCCAACAGCACAGGCAAACTCAGCCGTCTTTTTCATATCCCAACCATTCAGAACACCCATTAGGAATCCTGCTACAAATGCATCGCCTGCGCCAGTAGCATCTACTGCGTCAATATTAAAAACCGGAAATTTCACAACTTCACCTTTAGAAGACTTAACAAAACAGCCTTCACTGCCCATTTTTAAGCCAACAATTTTCATCCCATATTTAAGAAAGTAATCCGCTATCTCTTCTGCTGACTCTAAACCTGTTATCATTCTTGCTTCCTCAATACTAGGCAGGAATATATCTATATACTTCAGAGATGGCTCAATGGTTTTACGCCATTTTCCCTTAGCATCCCATGCAGTATCCAAGGATGTTGTAATGCCCATGCTTCTCGCTTTGTTTAAAACATGCGCTGTTTGAATTCCGTCAAAGGTTGGCATAAGGAAACTTCCCGCAATATGAAGAATTTTACACCCTTTAATTATATTCCAGTCAATATCACTCTCCCTAAATGTTCCGTCTGCGCCATAGCAATGTATAAATCTTCTTTCCCCATCATCCTCAACCAATGCCAATGAACACGATGTATTTACATTATTGTCCCTTTTTATGCCATGAATATTTAATCCGCATTGAGACATCTCTTTTATGAGATAATCTCCAAAACCATCATTCCCAACCTTTCCAATCAGTGCTGTATCAACACCAAGCTTTCTCAGAGCTGCTCCTGTGTTACTTGCACATCCCCCTGTATGAAGTTCAATCTTCTCAACAATGCCAAGCTTTCCTCTCCCAGGAATATCATTAACAGGTTTCGCAACAACATCAGCAACAAGAATACCAAGACATACTACCCTCGCCATAACATAATCCTCCTTAAATTTCCCAAATAAAATCCGAAATTTCAAATCCGAAACTCGAAACAAATTCTAAATTCAAATTTTCTAAATTCAAAACATTGTTTTGAACATTTGTATTTTGGTCATTTGATATTGTTTAGTATTTCGTGCTTCGTGCTTCGAATTTAATAGATTTCAGGACTCTTTTTTCTGTTACAATTATATGCACAGGGATATCTTTCTTCTCATGTGGAACATCTCTAATAACCTGAAAATCAAATGCAAGACCAATTAATACAGCCTTTCCTGAAACTGATTTTAAAAAATGGTCGTAATACCCTCCACCACAGCCTATCCGATTTCCATTCCTATCAAAACAAACACCTGGAACAACAATTAAGTCAAGACTGCTTGTGTTTATAGGTCTATAACTTTCCTTTTTAGGAGACAAAATCCCGTATTTACCATTTACAAGATCCCTATCAAAATTTTTCAAAAGAGATGCATGCATTTCACGATTTCCATTTTCTATATAAGGCACACTCACTATTTTACCCATTTTCATTGATTCTAAAACCATATCCTTTGTTTGAACCTCATCTCCTTTTCCAACATAAAACATAACCGTTTTAGATTTTCCAAAAACATCCAGTTCGAAAAGCCGCTTCTTAATCTGTCCACTTTTAGTTGCTATTTCATCATAAGATGTCCTTTGGCGTTTCTCTATCATCTTCTGGCGTAATATATGTTTTGATGTATTGTTCATACCTTTATTACTCCTTTTTCTCAAAATCTCCATACGCTCTTTTATTTTTTTTTCATATCCCTGTTCAGTAGGATTATAATACGCAGGAATATCAGGCGCATATTCCTGCTCCACATAATGGTCCTTATAGTTGTGCGTATACTTGTAATCCCGGCCATGGCCCAGAACCTGAGCTCCTGGATATGAGCCTACTTTAAGATGATCAGGTACTTCTTTTAATTTATTGCTCTTTACATCCTCTAAAGCCCTATCTATCCCAAGATAAGAAGCATTGCTTTTTGGAGCAGTCGCAATATAAGTTACTGCCTGTGCAAGAATTATCCTGGCCTCTGGTAAACCCACAAATTCAGACGACTGCAAAGCTGCATTAGCTAAAATTAGAGCATTCGGATCAGCATTGCCAACATCCTCAGAAGCGCATATAACAATTCGTCTTGCTATAAACCTTAGATCCTCACCTGCATAAATCATCTTTGCAAGCCAGTAAAGACTTGCGTCAGGATCTGAGCCTCTCATGCTCTTTATAAACGCAGAGATCGTATCATAATGTGAGCCTTCATCCTTATCGTATACTACCTGTCTTTTGCCAACAGCCTCTTCAGCCATCTTTATTGTAAAATGGATAATACCACTTTTATCGGGCTTGCCTAATAATACACCCAACTCAAGAGCATTAAGAGCCCTTCTTCCATCTCCGTCTGAACATTCAACAATATGTAACAATGCGTTATCATTCATTTCAATCTTCAATTTGCCAAGTCCTCTTTGCTTATCCTTTAACGCATTCTCTATAATAAGCTTTATATCTTCATTGGAAAGAGAATATAATTGAAATACCCTTGATCTTGAAAGCAATGGACTGTTTATTGTAAAGAAAGGATTATGAGTACTTGCTCCAATCAATGTTATAATATTATTTTCAACAGCGGGCATCAATCCATCCTGTTGCGCCTTATTAAACCGATGAATTTCATCAATAAAAAGTATTGTCTTTATATTGTTTATTTCCTTCCTCATTCTTGCGGATTCAATAATCTCGCGTATTTCTGAAATGCCGGATGTAACTGCATTAATTCTGTCAAAATGGGATTTTGTTACATTGGCAACAATATAAGCAAGTGTTGTTTTCCCTGTACCAGGAGGGCCATATAGTATTAGAGAGGTTATTTTATCATTATCAATGGTCTTTTTGAGAATCCCTCTCTCCCCTAGAATATGTTCCTGACCAACAAACTCTATAAGGGTTCTGGGTCTCATTCGAACAGCTAGAGGAGTGTTGCTGTCAAATTTTGAGTTTTGAGTTTTGAGTTTTGAATTTTTGTCAAAATCAAAGAGGTCCATTCATTCTCCCATATTCTTTTTAATATCAATATCTGCTTTCTTTTTAAGCTTATCTACCAAATCAACATATATCCTGTCTGCTTTCCTACTAAATAGAATTCTATATATCTCATCTCTAACCTCTGATAATTTTCTCACCTTTGATAGCTTTCTTCCTTCTAATCTTATAATATGATACCCTGTCTGTGTTTTAACTAAATCTGCAATCTCGTTAACTTTTAATTTTGATGTTGCCACGCCCAGTTCAGGCAGTAATTCGCTCACATTAATAAAACCAAGATCTTCTCCTTCCCTGGCCATGTCCTCTCCGCCTTTAATTCTTTCCAGAAGTTCATTTGCTGTTTGTTCAGCTACTTTCTCGTTATCTTCTATCTTGATAAGTATCTGCCTTATCTTTACCTGTTCAGGCTCTAAAAAATCCTTCTGATGAGCCTGATAATACTGACTAATTTCGTATGGTTCTATTCTCACCTTTGAATTAACTTTAAATTGAATTATCTTTTTTATCATCAGATTCTTCTTATACTTCTCCTCTAAAGTTTCCAGGGTTAACCCCTCATTTCTTAACGCGTCGTAAAAATCATCTAAACTTTTAAACTTGCTTTTTGCAGTATTTACCATTTTTTCTATCTCTATTTTGTCAACTTTAATATTCTCTCTTTTTGCTTCTCCTAATAACAGGCACTCTTTAATTAAATCATCCAGTATCGATTTCTTCCTATCTCTCAGCTGCTTCTCCAACTCTTCTCCGGAATAAGCCGTTTTGTATGCTTCTTCTATTTCAAAAACACGCTGCTTAAATTGACTATAAGTAATTACCTCTCCATTGACTGTTGCCATAATATAATCAATCACCTCGCTGAATGCATAAATAGAAAATAAGCAAAATATAAAGTTAAATACAATTGTTTTTTTCAACCAGTTCGCATCCATTATTCTTCCCTTTCTATTATAAACTGTGCAATTTGTCTGAGAATATCAGCTCTTTTACCAAAACCATCAAGCTTCACCAATGCTTTATTTATCAAGGCTTCAGCTCTTTTCTCGGATTCTTCTATACCCAAAAAGGCAGGATAATTAAAACCCTTCTCCCTATCCAGCTTTTCATCCAGTATGTCATCTGTAATCTGGAATGCAATTCCTATCAACTTACCGTATTCATACAATGCATCTTCTTCCGCTTTAGCTGCTCCTGACAAAATGGCTCCAATCCTGAGAGAAACAGCAATAAGAGCTCCTGTCTTATGAGTACAAACAAACTCTAATTCAGGCAATTCAGCCTTATCCTTATCCCATGATATATCAACTACCTGTCCACCTATCATGCCAAATGTGCCAATCGCTTTAGATATTAGATTTATTACCCTTAATGCAAGCTTGCTGTCCTTTACCTCTTCAGATAGTATTTCAAATGCGATAGTCAATAATGCATCTCCTGCAAGAACAGCTATGTCCTCTCCAAACTTCTTATGAGAAGTCAACTTCCCCCTTCGATACTCATCATTATCCATAGCCGGCAGATCATCGTGAATTAATGAGTAATTATGTATAAGTTCCACTGCACACGCAGCTGGCAACAGTTTTCTCTCTTCTTGCGAAAATATCTCTCCAGCAGCAAGCATCAAGATTGGCCTCAGGCGTTTCCCTCCTGAAAATACACTATATCTTATAGCCTCGTGTATGATCTGAGGATATTCAGTTTCCTTCGGCATATACTTATCAAGTTTGCTGTCTATGATCTTCTTTTTTGCAGATAGATAAGTTTCCAGGTTTAAGTTCATTTTTCCTTCTCGTTCAGTTCAAATGGTTCTTTATATGCAATGCCATTGACGTCTTTCTTAAGTATTTCCACCTTTTTTTCAACTTCTCTCAATTTAACCGAGCAAAACTTCGCTAGCTTTACTCCTTCTTCAAAGAGTTCCAGAGATTTATCTAAAGAAACACTGCCCTCTTCCATCTCCTTTACTATGTTTTCCAGCTTGTCTAGAGCCTGCTCAAATTTTAATTCTTTCATAACCTAATTCCCTTTCCATATCTATTAATTTTTTTATATCATCCGCTAAAGGCGCTATGAACTCTACATCCTTATTTGAAGCCGGATGAGAAAAACTAATTCTGTAAGCATGCAACGCCTGACGATCAATCAGACTATCCAGCTTAGATACTAACCCTTTACTTTCTCCGTATATTTTGTCGCCTACAATTGGATAACCAAGATAGGCCATATGAACCCGAATCTGATGTGTCCTTCCTGTTGTTGGATAAGCGTTAATAAGTGTATTCTGATGGTAACGTTCAATCACTTTGAATTTAGTTAATGCTCTTTTTCCGCCAATATAAGCAATTGCCATTTTTGTTCTATGCGATACACATCGGCCAATCGGTCTATCAATCTCGCCTTCATCCTGTGGGATCACTCCTCTTACAACGGCCATATAAGTCTTCTTCACCTTCCTGTTCTTAAACTGCTCTGCTAAATTAGCATGAGCACTATTGTTTTTTGCTGCAATAAGAACCCCTGATGTGTCCTTATCCAGTCTATGAACTATACCCGGACGCATAGGCCCATTCAAATCCGACAGTGTTTTGCAATGATACAATAAAAAATTCACAACTGTGCCAGAGACAACTCCCTGCGCAGGATGTACAATAATCCCTGCAGGCTTATTAATAACTATTATATTATCATCTTCATATAGTATATCAAGCGCCATATTCTCTGGCTTCAGCTTTAGCTCAGCATTATCTTGAAGCTCTGGGATAGTTATTAATATATTATCCCCTATCTTAAGAAAATATCCCGGCTTTGTTTTTTTTTCATTTACCAAAGCATGATTGGCAATAATCAAATTCTGAATGAAAGACCTGGAAACCATATCAAGCTTATTTGCCAGAAATTTATCTAATCGTTCTCCAACATTCTGCGCATCAGCTATAAACTTATATTCCATATTCATAGAGCCCACGACCAGAGTCGAACTGGTGACCTCATCATTACGAGTGACGTGCTCTACCAACTGAGCTACGTGGGCATAAAAAAAGTGCCGGGGCGCAGAATTGAACTGCGGACACGCGGATTTTCAGTCCGCTGCTCTACCGACTGAGCTACCCCGGCAATTTGAACTTAACACACTGCAATTATACAAATTTTTATATTAATGGCAAGCTTCTATTTAGATGCTTTACTGAAGCTACAAAATTCTTATAATCAATTTCAAGGAATTTTATGTTCTTCCCTGTTCTTTTTTTTATCTCTTCAATAAAAATTCCGTTTTCATTAACAAGTTTTTCTCCGCGATAGACCTTACTTAGCGAACATGAAAGAGAACGTGCTATGCCAATTATTATTTTATGATCTATCCCCTTAAAATCTTCCAGTGTTTTTACTACACTTTGGGCTAATCCTGTGCAATGTTCTCTAAAGCCTGCTATCTTTTCATACTCATCCTTTGGCATTTTAGCTCGCTTCCCAAGAAAAGAGAATTCAGGACATGGCAGTTGTTCCAACAAAACATCATGTCCAGACATTAATTTACCAACAGCCTTTACTGTATTTACGTCAGGTTTAGAAATCCCGTCTGCTCTAACTTCGGGATTTAATAGACAATGTGATACAAACAGAATAGTTTGCATTTTCTCCTCAATGGACAATCTTTGCACACTGGTCTTGTTTTGCAGTAATTCTTGCCTAACTCAACCAGAAGAGCGTGAAACTCCTTATAAACTTCTACATCTTCTGGAATACTGCTTTCAAAAAAAAATTTTAATGATTCATAGTCCAACTCATGCGTTAACTGCAGTCTTTCACAGATGCGTTTTGTATAAGCATCTATTACAAAAGAAGGTTTTTCTGCAGCATAAAGAATTATTGAATCAGCGGTTTCCGGACCAATGCCCTTAAGTGACAGTAATTCAGCTCTTAAAGAACAAATTTCTTTATTGAACAGTCTCTTTAAGCTGCTATTATATTCTTTGAAAATGTAGGTGCATATATCCTTTAGTCTTCTGGCCTTCTGTCTGTAGAAACCTGTTGGCTTTACATAAACTTCTAATTTTTCGAGAGAAAGATTAGACATTTTACATGGATCCAGAACATGCTTGTTCTTTAAATTCTCAATAGCCTTTTCTACATTTTTCCAGGCTACCTGCTGGGTAAGAATTGTACCGACAACTACTTCAAAAGGAGTCTCTGCTGGCCACCAATGCTGCGGGCCGAAATGGGAAAGAAGAGATGTGTAAAGCTCATAAGGATTAAGAAGGGGTTGTCTCAGATTCGGTTTCCTCAAGTTTCTTTTCTTCCTGTTTAATATCTTCTGACTTTTGATTTTCTTCAGGTGTCTCTTCTTGAGGCTTTTTCTCTGGTTCTTGAACTTCTGTAGGGATTTCTTCTTGTGGTTTTTCTTCGGATGGTTCAGTTTTCTCTAATTCTTGAGTCTCTTTGACAGGTTCTTCAAGTTTCTTCTCTTCTGTTTTTGTGGCTTCTTTAGGAGCTTTCTTCTCCGGTTCTGCTTTTTTCTTCTTTGATTCTTCTTCTTTCTGTTCTTTTCGCAGAATTTCGTTTACTAGTCTTTGCTTTCTTTTTATTCTTTTCTTCAAAAGCCTTATTTCTTTATTTCCTGCTACTTTTTCTGCTTTCTCTATTTTCTCAGCAAGCTTTTTCTTTAGTGTCTCTATCTTTTGCTTTAAATCTTCAACTATTTTCATACGTTTACTCCTAATGGTTTTAAGTTTACTATCAGTTCGCTACATTATCATATTTCTAATTAATTGAAAAGCTTATTTTACCTGTCTAAAAAATGCTACTTACATGCCGACCTATTGCTAGACAAGAGGTTAATGCAGGAGAGTCCATGCCAATAAGATTAATCAAGCCTGGAAAGCCTTTTTCCTGCTCATGGGCAATAATAAAATCCCTTCCTGATCCTTGAAGACGTGGACTTATTCCAGCCATATCAGGAGACAAATCTTCCAATTTTAAACAGGGAAGAAACTGTTTGCAATCTTCAAAAACCTCTTGTTTGTAAGAAGAATCAACACTATAGTCAATTTTCTTCTCTATTTCATAATTTTTTGGTCCTAATTTTACCTGTCCTGTAAGATCAATTACTGTGTGAACTCCTACACCACTTTTGCGAGCACGGTAAATCAGCGTATTTAGAGGTAGGGTGTTTTTGTTTTTGACCCTGAAATACTTGCCCTTTGAATAGTATAAGGAGTATCCAGCTTCTTTGGTATTTATCCTAACCATCGCAGCTATTGTATCAGAATGCAGGCCAGCACAGTTTATCACAAATTCAGAGATAAGGCGTGTTTTTTCACCATTTGCGTCTATAACGTTTAAAACATAGCCATCCTGATGCTTATCTAGACCTGTCACCTTCGTATTATAGGAGATAATGACGTCTTTCTGAGTAGCCCTGAATTCGAGGTATTTCATTAAAGAATGACTATCAAGGATGCCTGTTGAAGGTGAATAAAGTGCTTGAATGCAGTGTAATGTAGGACAATAGCTTGCTATCTCCTCTTTAGAACAGAAACGAAGATCTTCCACTCCATTCCCTTTACCTTGTTTCAAAAGATTTTCCAGTATCTCAATTTCATATTCATTGGTTGCAACTATCAGCTTCCCCACACGGTTATGAGGAATACCAGCTTCTGTACATAGTTGATAGAGTAGCCTTTTCCCTTCCACACACAGTCTTGCTCTTAAGGAATCTCTTGCGTAGTAGAGTCCAGCGTGAATGACCTCACTATTTCGGCTGGAGGTGTCCTGTCCGAAGGAAGAATGTTGTTCCAAAACTATAACATCACGTTTTCGTTTGCTGATTTCAGCAGCCACAGCCAAGCCCACTACTCCAGCACCAATAATTACTACATCAGTCTTCATCATTAATTCATTGGGTGACAAATCATTCATATCTAAATAATTTTGGACCTATTCCCCTATGATCTTTACTAAAACTCGCTTCCTTCGTTTGCCGTCAAATTCCCCATAGAATATCTGTTCCCATGGACCAAAATCAAGCTTCCCATGTGTTACTGCAACCACAACCTCACGCCCCATTACCTGACGCTTCATGTGAGCATCTGCATTATCCTCAAAGCCATTATGCTCGTATTGAGAAACTGGTTCATGAGGTGCAATCTTCTCAAGCCATTTGTCATAATCATGAATCAGCCCCTGCTCATTATCATTAATATATACACTGGCTGTTATATGCATAGCATTAACAAGACACAAGCCCTCTTTTATTCCACTTTCCCTGAGCGCTTTTTCCACTTCAGGTGTAATGTTTATATAATCTCGTCTGTGCGGCGTTTGGAAAACAAGTTCTTTCCTATATGATTTCATTTCTAATCACCTCCAATAATTCTCCAACAAGATATAATGAGCCAGTAACACAAACCAAGTCATTTCTATTTGCTTTCTGGAATGCATATTTTAATGATAAAGATATGTCTTTTTTTACAATAATACTACTGGTGAACTTTTGTGCCTCTTGAGCTAGAATCTCAGGCCTCAATGCACGATCAGTGCTTGTAATATTAGTAAAAACTGCGATTGAATCCTCTGAAAGAAGTATTTTTAAAATATCTCTGCGATTTTTCTCCTTCAATATTCCAATTATGAATATTAATCTATCATATTCTATTTCAGAAATAGTCTGCTTCAGAACCCTTGCACTGCTGGGATTATGCGCTCCATCACAAATCAGCAAAGGATTTCTTCTTAATACCTGAAATCTGCCCTGCCAGATTGTTCTGCTAAGACCTGTTTTAATAGCATCTTCAGGAACTTTAAAACCAAATAATCGAAGCTTCTCTGCTACTGCAATAGCCAGTACAGCGTTAGTTATCTGATGTTCTCCAAGTAGATGAATTTCTAAATCACTATATGAATAATTATTCCCCTTAATCCAGAACCCTTGCCTGTTAATATTAGAACTTGTTCTTCCCCATTTATACTCAGAGTTTATGTCAACTAATCTTGCTTTTTTCTCTTTTACCATGTTGCTAATTATATCCAGCACCTTCCGTTTTCTGCTGCCGCTTATCACCACATTGTTTTTTTTTATTATGCACGCTTTTTCATAAGCTATATCTGTAATTCTCTTCCCAAGCACATCTGTGTGTTCAAGCCCAACATTAGTTATTACTGATATAATCGAATGACACACATTTGTTGCATCTAACCTCCCGCCCATGCCAGTCTCACATATCAAAACATCTATCTTCTCATCAGCAAAATACTTAAAGGCTAGAGCAGTAATAATCTCAAAATAAGTTGGATGATTCATGCCAAGAGTATTCCTCATATGCTTGACAGCTCTCTTAATATCAGAAACGATTGATATTACTCTTGTCTTAGGAATAAACTTTTCTATGATTTCAGATTCTTGCCTGACGGACTGCGTTTTTATACCTATTCTTTCTCTAAAATCAACAAGGTGGGGGGATGTATAAACTCCAACCTTATACCCTGATAAAGCGATTATAGAACCTGTGAATGCAGCAACTGAACCCTTGCCATTGGTTCCTGCAATATGCACTGCTTTGAACCTATAATGAGGATTTCCAAGCAGGTCAAGCAAAGTCTTTATATTATTTAATCCGAGCTTTATCCCAAAGTATTGAAGACTATTCAGGTAGTCTAATGCCTCAAGATATGTCATTTACTTCTTACGAGCATCAAAATGCTTAATAATATCTACAAGTTTCTTCTTCAACTCCCTACGATCAACAATCATATCAATCATACCATGTTCAAGAAGGAACTCTGCTCTTTGAAAACCTTCTGGAAGCTTTTGATGAATTGTCTGTTCTATTACTCTAGGCCCAGCAAATGTTATTAAAGCACGCGGTTCAGCAATTATCACATCTGCCTGAAATGCAAAGCTTGCCGAAACTCCTCCTCCTGTAGGATCAGTTAATACCGAGATGAATGGAATTTTTTTATCACTTAAGCGAGATACAGCTACACTTGTCTTTGCCATCTGCATAAGAGAATATATCCCCTCATACATTCTTGCACCACCACCTGAGCCTGATACACTCACAAAAGGAATTTTTTTATCTATTGCCATCTCTACTGCTCTTGTAACCTTTTCTCCAACAACAGATCCCATGCTTCCCATGATAAATCTGTAGTCAGTAAGTGCAATAGATACTTCAAATTTCCCAATTTTTGCTTCTCCGTATAAAGCCGCTTCCCTAAGGCCTGTCTTTTTTTGTTCCGCCTTTATCTTATCCTTGTAACTCTTATAAGCATTGAAGTTCAGAGGATCAGTAGATTGCATATTTTTGTCATATTCTGTAAATGTATTTTTGTCTGTTAACTGAGCAATTCTATCCTGAACTGGTATTCTATGATGATAGCCGCATTTTGGACATACACTGAGATTTTTATTCAGATTCTTATTATAGATAATTTCCCCGCATCCGGGACATTTTGTCCATAAGCCATCAGGAATATCTCTCTTCTTTGTAGCAGGAAGTACAGTATATTTCCGCTTACCAAACCAGGCCATTCATGCCTCCATATTCGTTGATTTAATTCTACATAAGAAGATATATGTTGTCAAGTTAACGACCTGCAGCTATATAGTCTTGCTATGATCCCTAATTATTTGATAAAATCACTCAATTCGAAAAACAAGTAAGAGGAAATAACAATGGAATATGTTATTGGAATTGATATAGGCACAACAGGTGTAAAGACTCTTTTATGTAACAGCAAGGGAAAAATAATTTCAAGTGCACTTGTTGAATATCCCCTATCCCATCCAAAGCCAGGCTGGGCAGAACAAGATCCATCTGACTGGTGGATGGCTACGATAGAATCTATCAGATCCGTCCTGAATAAGACAAACATTAATAAAAAAGATATCAAAGCAGTAGGATTAACAGGGCAGATGCACGGCGCTGTTTTTCTGGATAGCAATAATGATGTACTTCGGCCAGCTATACTCTGGTGTGATCAGAGAACAAGTTCTGAATGTGATGACATAAATAGAATTATTGGAAAAGAAAATCTAATTGCACTTACCTCTAATCCAGCTCTTACAGGTTTCACTGCTCCAAAAATCCTCTGGGTCAGAAAAAATGAACTTCATATCTATGAGAAAACCAAAAAGATTCTGCTTCCAAAAGATTATATAAGATTTAGATTAACCGGAGAATTTGCAAGTGATGTCTCAGATGCATCAGGAACTTTATTGTTTGATGTGAAGAATAGGAAGTGGTCAGATGAAGTCTTAGAAAAGCTAAACATTGACAGAAATCTGTTACCTGAAGTTTATGAGTCTACAGAAATCACAGGGACACTAACTAAAGACGCTTCCGAGCTTATTGGTTTGTCAACAGAAACAGTAGTAATTGCTGGCGCTGGGGATCAGGCCGCAGGCGCAGTTGGAAACGGAATTGTAGAACCAGGCATTATATCCTCAACAATAGGCACCTCTGGTGTTGTTTTTGCATATACAGATCAAGTGAAAACTGACCCCTCAGGTAGAGTTCATACATTTTGCCATGCAGTTCCTGGCAAATGGCATGTTATGGGAGTAATGCTTGCTGCAGGAGGATCTTTTAAATGGCTTAAGGAGATGCTTGGATCTGGTTCATATCAGCTAATGACTGAACAAGCATCAAAAGCTCCAACTGGAAGTGAAGGATTAATTTTTCTCCCTTATCTTATGGGAGAGAGAACACCACATGCTGACCCGGACGCAAAGGCAGTATTCTTTGGAATTTCTCCACGGCATACAAGAGCTCATATTATCCGCTCAGTAATGGAAGGAGTAAGTTTCGCGCTGAGAGATTCATTAGAAATTATTAAGGGATTAAACATTCCCGTATCCGAAATCAGGGCTTCCGGAGGTGGCGCAAAAAGTAAACTCTGGAAACAGATCCAGGCAGATGTTAATAAAGAACCAATTTATACAATAAATGTTGATGAAGGCCCAGCGTTTGGAGCTGCATTACTTGCTATGGTTGGCGCAGAAATTTATTCTTCTGTACCTGAAGCCTGCAGGCATACTATAAAAACAATAGATAAAATTGAACCTGTTACAAAGAATGCAAAAATTTATGATGAATACTATAAACTGTACAAAAGATTATATTCCTCTTTGAAAGATAATTTTAAACAATGCTCAGAATTAATCAGACAAGGCACAAAAAATTAATAACCATGGATCCTAAGTCAATAGATGACATTCTAAGTAAAAAACTCCTATTAGAACTCCGAAGGTTGTTTTACAAAGCAACTGGCATGACGATATCCTTTATAATCGGCAGACGAGGGGGAGATATGGATTTTTTTCCTAAGTCGGAAAGAAGCAATTTTTGTAAGATTATTCACTCAACTCCTCAAGGTAAAGCGAGATGTTTTCTTTCAGATTCAGAAGCTATCCAGATTGCTTTTAAAAACAAAAAACCTCATATTTACGAATGTCACGGTGGACTGGTTAATGTTGCTGTTCCAATAATAATGCAGAATAAATTATTAGGTTCTATATTATCTGGACAGATAGTTGCCAAAAAACCAACAAACATGAGTTTTTTATCCGTAAAGGAAAAAACAAAAGAACTAAGAATTAATTATGATAAGCTAAAAGAGGCATATAAAAAAGTTAAAATTGTTCCTCGTGAGAAGGTAGATATAGTTGTAAAATTACTGTTCCTCATTGCCAACTTCATTGTTGAAAAGGAATCTGTAATAGTGCTCCAAAAGGAACTCATCCATCAGCAGAAGAAGATAGTAGAAGCAAACAAAGAAAGAGAGCAGTGGAAAAAAGAATTGCGAAAAGCCATGCCTTTTATTGAAATGGAAACTGTCTCTACCAGGGAACATTCACGACATGAAAAGATTATCATGGAAGCTAAAAGATTTATTGAAACCAATTTTACAAAAACTCTGAACCTTAAAGATGTTGCTGAAGCAGTTTATCTGAGTCCTAACTACTTCAGCAATCTATTCAAACACTATACAAACTATACCTTCCACGAATATCTGATGAAGATCCGTATTGAAAATGCGAAAGAGCTTCTTAGTAGATTAAACCTTAATGTGTCACAGGTATCAAATCTTGTGGGATATGATGATCCGAACCACTTCAGCAAAGTGTTTACAAAAATAACAGGATATTCTCCCCAAAAATACCGCCAGAACTTCTTGGGATAAAAATCGTAAGAATCTCCAGAAAAAAGTAATTTAATCTAGAGACAAACTTATGATTATATTTTAATATCTTATATGAGAGGAACTTGAAATTACCAATAATGCGAAATTCTATACAGAATAAATTAATAGAACTTGTTGAAAAAAAGAGAGATGACATAATTCGTTTTGTCCAAAATTTAGTTAGAATTCCCAGCGTAAACAGTCCCCCTGATGGTGAGGAGAAAGAATGTCAGGAATTTATTGCCAGTAAATTGAAAAAATTAGATATGGATGTAGATATGTTTACTCCTGATGAGGTTCCCGGCATAAAAGACAGTCCTTTCTATGTTCCAAATCGTAAGTATGTCAACAGACCGAATGTCATTGGAAGGATAAAAGGTCTCGGAGGCGGGAAGAGTCTGCTTTTAACCAGTCATGTAGATGTTGTTCCGCCAGGAAAAATAAAGTGGGAACACGACCCATGGGGCGGGGATATAAGCGAATCTAAAATATACGGCAGAGGCGCAGCTGATGCCAAAGGCGGACTTGCTGCACAAATCACAGCTGTTGAATGCATAAAAGAACTCGGGATTAATCTTAAAGGAGACTTGCTTTTTGCCAGTGTGGTTGATGAAGAATTTGGAGGCATGAATGGCTCATTAGCTGTGTCTCTGAATCTTGGGCGAATAGACGGTGTAATACTCTCGGAGCCGACATCTCTTTGTGTCATGCCCGGCTGTGCAGGGGGCTTGCAATATGAAATAGTAGTCAAAGGACAGTTTGCTTTTGAAGGTCAAAAATACATGGGTGTAAGCGCAATTGATAAAATGTATAAGGTTATTAAAGGGCTGCAAAAACTTGAAAATGAACGCAATCGAAAAGTAAAAGCAAGCCCCCTGTTTTCGGAATATCCTATTAGAACTCCAATCACTGTAATATCCATAAAAGGCGGTGATTTCGAAGTGGGTGGAGTGCCTGATTCTTGCAAGATTATGGTTTGGCATGGAGCGATTCCTGGAGAGGATAAGATAGCGGTCATGGATCAGCTTCAGAATATTCTAAGAAAGGTTTGCGAAAAAGATATTTGGCTTAAAGAGAATCGTCCTGATTTCAAGGTAATCGGCACCTGGTTAGATCCGTGTGAAATACCTTATGACCACTTGTTAGTAAAGACCATAAGTTCTAATGTCAAGAGAGTAACAAAGAAAGACACAGTTATTAAAGGGATGGAAGGAAGTTGTGATTTATCTCGTTTTGTAATCAGCGGTGGTATTGCTGCGGTTGTATTGGGACCTGGTAATATTAAACAGGCTCATGCTGTTGATGAGTCCATAGAAATTGAAGAGATAATGAAGGCAACTAAGATAATTGCTCTTTCAGCAATAGAATGGTGTAATTCACAATGAAAGCTATAATCAAGTCCAAAGCAGGCCCTGGAGCAGAGTTAAATGAAGAAAAAAGAGATTGATACGCCGGCTTTATTATTAAATTTAGACTTATTTGAAGCAAATATTTTTCAAATGGCTCGCTACTTTGAAGGCATAAGAGCAAATCTACGTCCTCATGTAAAAACACATAAAACTCCTATGATTGCAAAAAAACAGATTGAAGCAGGGGCAAAGGGAATTACCTGTGCCAAGCTCGGAGAAGCAGAAGTTATGGCAAATCACCAGATCGAGAACATTCTTATTGCTAATCAAATTGTTGGAAAGCAAAAGATTAAAAGGTTGATTAAACTTACCAAACGTGCGGATTTGATTGTAGCGGTAACCGATCATGAAAATGTCCGGAACCTCTCCCTAGCCGCTGAGAAAGAAGACATTAAACTCGATGTGATAATTGAAGTAGAGGTGGGAATGAACCGATGCGGAACTGCGCCGGGACTGGAAACTCTTGAATTAGCAAGGGGAATTGTGAAGATAAAAAATTTGAATTTCAGAGGGATAATGGGGTATGAAGGTCATGTCATGGTTCCTATGGATATTGAAGAAAGAAGACAAAAAACTTTGCAGGCGGATAAACTATTGGTTGATACTGCCAAACTGATAGAGAATACGGGAATAAAAGTTGAGATAGTCAGCGCAGGTGGAACAGGCACTTTTGATATAACTGGAAACTATCCGGGAATTACCGAAGTTCAGGCAGGTTCTTACTGCTTGATGGATTCTTCTTATCGAGAATATAAAAACCTTATGTCAAAATTTCAGTGTGCAGTTACAGTATATGCTTCAGTTATTGGAAGACCTACTGCGGAAAGAGTAGTGGTGGATACAGGACTTAAGAGTATAAGTATTGATCAGGGTATTCCTTATCCTAAAGAAAAGAATTTTTTCAAGGTTGTAGAACTTCATGAGGAACATATGTGTCTGGAATTGAAACGTCCTGATTTAAAAATAGATATAGGAGATAAAATAGAGTTTATTCCTTCTCATATTTGCACTACGGTTAATCTCCATGATAAATTTTATTGTATAAGGGGAAATGAGTTAAAGGAAGTGTGGGATATTGAAGCAAGAGGAAAGTCTCAATAATTTTTAAAGAAAGGGGGGTCTTAAAAATGAGGCTCAAAGAGAAAGTAGCTTTAGTAACAGGTGGCTCAAGAGGTATTGGTAGAGCTGTAGCTTTGGAACTGGCAAAAGAAGGGGCTGATATAGGGGTAAATTATGCAAAAAATAAGGCTGCTGCAGATGAAATTGTCAGCAAGATTCATTTACTCGGAAGAAATGCTATTCCTATTCAGGCAGATGTAGGTAAAATAACAGATATTGAGAGGATGGTAGAGCAAATTTGGGAGGAATTCGGAAGAATTGATATCCTGGTGAACAATGCCGGTATAGCCTATATTGAACCCTTCTTCAAAGTTAGTGAAGAAACATGGGACAGAACTCTGGATGTGAACCTAAAAGGCACCTTCTTCACCAGTCAAATAGTGGCTAATAAGATGATTAAAAAACAAATTGAAGGCAGGATTATTAATGTATCTGCCACTAATGGTCAGGTGGCAGAAGTGGATACTGTCCACTACAATGCTTCCAAAGGGGGAATGGATATGGTAACTTGCTCCTTAGCTATTGAACTGGCTCCTTTTGGGATAAGGGTCAATGGAATAGCTCCTGGCATCATTAAAACAGAGATAGATGTGGATTTCTTTGCCGACTCCAAATTCAAGGAACATTATCAACAGCATATTCCTATGCGAAGATTTGGAGAAGTCGAAGAAGTGGGGAAGACAGCTGTATTCTTAGCCTCGGATGATTCTTCATATATCACGGGACACACAATAGTAATAGATGGCGGTCTACTCTGTGAACAGGTTCCTAAATTACAAAACTGAGAGGAATTTAACATATGAATATTTTACTCATTATGCCTGAGGCTCTTAGACCTATGAATCTGCACTGCTGCGGTTATGCAAAGCAAACAAGTCCTTTTATCGATAAATTAGCGCGTGAAGGAGTCTTGTTTAGGAACGCAATAGCTCAGACTGCTCACACCTATCCTGGCGTAGCTTCTATTTACACAGGCCTTTATCCTCATACTCACGAACTTGAAGCAGAAGAAAGCTATAACAGGATAAAAGAGATATCATGGAGTTATCTTAAATCTAGACGGGAATTTAAAAATTGGGAGACTCCATTAGATATCCTTAAAAGAAAGGATTATCGGATAATTGGGAAATATGGGGGAAGTATATCTCAGCCTCTTGGGTGTACTACTGATATACATGATGAAGGAGGCATATTAAAAGCTATAGAAAAGTATAAGGACAATGAATTTCTCATAATGGATATGTCTTATCGTACCCATATTGCATATCAGGCAGAACCGCCATATGATACGATGTTTCTTCCGGAAGGATATAAGGTTACAGATAATTTCAAAAAATACGAGCAGATGGTTAAAGAAACCGGGCATGGATACATATTAAATCCAAAACTTGTTAGCAAGAAATATCAGAAAGCAAAGACAGCTACAGCGTGGAAAGTTTTTACTCTTTCCAAAGAGGACAGGCCTTCAATTATAGCGCGATATGACGGAGCTTTGAGAATGCTGGATATGGAAATAGAAACCTATATTAAAAAGCTTGAAGAGCTCGGTATTTTAGACGACACCCTGATTATAATAACCTCAGATCACGGAGAAGAAATACTGGAGCATGGATCCTTAGGGCATGCATCCTGCTCCATGGCAGGAACTCTGTATGAAGAAAATGTAAGAATTCCTCTGATTATGAGATATCCTAAAGCATTACCACAAGGGAAAATAATAGACACACAGATTGGTCAGGTAGATATAATGCCCACAATATTTGATATGCTCGGCCTCTCTATGCCTGAGGGGACAGAGGGGCATTCTCTTATGCCGCTTATCAAAGGAGAAAAAGTAGATTTTAATGAAGAAACTTATCTGGAAACGCTCAAATGTGGCTGGCAGACTTTGCCTGATGATGGAAGAATGTTGTGGGCAGTAAGAACGCCTGAATGGAAACTGATTTTTAACTATGATTATAAGAACGAAGAAGACAAGGGTTCTTACGAATTATATAATCTAAAAAATGACCCGGGAGAAAAACACAATCTTATTGATAAAGAACCAGAAATAGCAAAAACATTTGAAAATAAATTAAATAAGAAGATAAAAGACAGACTGGCATCACTTAACAGACGATAACAAGGGAGGTATGATATGGCTTATGAAGGGGTAATGGATGATATCCAAACATGTGTAAATCTGGGCGTTCCAAAGAGAGTTCCTGTATTTGCCAATAGTGAAGAATTTGATGTTAAATGGTATGGGAAATATATCTATGAAGATGTATGTCAGGATGCAGGCAAGTTAGCAGAGGTATGGATTGCGGCTGTAGAAGAGTTTGATTATGACTGGGCATGGCTGCAAATTGATGATTGTATTGAATTCGAAGTATTAGGAATTGGATGTCACGGAGAAGGAAATATTCTTCGCGCAACAAAAGATTATCTGCCTGCAACACAGGATACATTAAAAAACCTCAAAATACCTGATCCAGACAAAGATGGCAGAATGCCGATGAAACTTGAAGCAATAAGGAAAATAAGAAAGCATTTTGGAGAAAGAGTATGTTTATGTGCCAGTAATGCAGCGCCTTTTTCTTCCGTGGCGCTTCTATACGGGCTTACTGAAACAATGATGCTCATTCACACAGATTCCAAGCTGCTTAAAGATACCTGCGATTTTTTTGTTGAACTTCAAAAAATGTGGGGAGTAGCTCAAATTAAAGCAGGTGCACATGCTATCTGGCTAGGCGACTGTAATTCAATGAGTAATCTCATATCTGCGCAGCAGTATAAGGAATTTGCATTTGAACCATGCAAAAAAGTTACAACAGCATATAGAGAAGCAGGAGGTCTAACATTTCTACATAATAGTGAGGAATCTGTTCCTCATATAGAATTAGAAACTCAGCTTGGAGTAAGCGCAATAAGCGTAGGACCTGGCATAGACATTGAAAAAGCAAAGGAAACAGTAAAAGGGAAAACATGTCTTCTGGGTAATCTGGACCCAATAAATATTTTGATGAATGGAACTCCTCAGCAGATAGCTAAAGAAACAGAGAGAATCATGACTATTGGTAAAAAGGATGGTGGATATATATTCAATACCGGTGAGATGAATCCAAGTGATGTTCCTGTCGAGAATATGAAAACAATGATCCAAACAGCAAAAAAATTTGGAAAGGATTAATGGCAGACTCAAATAAGAGCAAGGGGAATCTTGCAGTCTTAACAGTAATAGACAGCAGCAAGAAGGAATTCCCGTATGTTAAGCAAGGATTCTTTCTTGCTTTTCGGCATTTAGGAATTCCTTACAGAACAATAGATTTATCAAAAGAAAATTTAACCCCGGGAAAAATCGCTGACTGCCGAGCTGTTGTTATTGCTCAGGAAGGGATAGGAGAAAAGTTTTCTTCGGCTGATGGAGACAGTATCAAAAAGTCCGTAGAAGAGTCTGGTGTGGGGTTAATTAATTTTGATCATCGCCTGAATTCCTATCCTTCTGTCCTGCGTAACATACTTATCGGTACAAATAAAAATATTAAATTTAACGCATCAAAAGGGTTGAAAATAAAAGATACTCATCATTTTATCACTGAAACCTACCAAGAAAATCAAAAGACAGAATTTTTGCAGGATATTGAAGTGGCAATTCTATCATCGTCTTTTGAGAAAGATAATCTTATTAGCTCATTAGAAAATTATCCTGTTCTAAATTTATCGCGTCTTGGCAAAGGAAGAGTTATCCAATTTTTTATCTCTCCCAGGATGTGGCACTGTGAATATTTTGGGCACCTGCATGGGTTAGATGGGCTTTTTTATAAGTCAATTATCTGGGCAGCAAAAAAACCGTTTTTGATGATGGCGATGCCTCCGTTTGTTACAGCAAGGATAGATGACTGTTCCGGTTCAGAAAGTCATTACATAACAAATGGAAAAAGCGCAGCATTAAATTTCAGATACATCGATACATTGAACAAGTATGGTTACATCCCTAATATCGGTCCATTCCTTGATGACATTACAGATAGTGATGGGAAAATCATAAAGAAAAAATATGATAAGAAACTTGCTGAATTTTCTCCACATGCATTTGGAGAGAGTAAGGATAGAAAAATTAAGAGTATGATATATATGAAGCATAACGGAGAAGAATATACCAAGAAAGAACTTACAAGAAATTTCGAGAAAGTAGACAGGAAGTTTTCTTCATGGGGAATAAAGCCATCAAGAGTGCTTAACGCGCATTACTGTGAAACAGGAATTAACTCTATTCCCTTCCTGAAGAAAAGGGAACAAAACCTTCTAATGGGAATTTCTGTATTGTTTGGGAAAAGATACAGTGATCCTTCGCCAGAAAATTGGAAACCATACGGGATAAAGAGAAGAGACGGGAAATATGCTTTTATTGCTGATTATATGCCTGATTACCCGGAATTTTTCAATTTATCAAATGCATTCCCTTATGAGGAGCGCATTGATTTTCTTCATGGGAACACAAAATTCGAAGGAGAAAACAAAAAAAATGCTATAGAGGATGCAATAAAAAAAGGAGTTGAAATAATAACTCTGGGACTGGATAGTTTATTTTTTGGATGTCTCCTGACACATGAGCAGAGAATCTCTGCTATGAATGCTGAGGAATGGGAACAAGTTCTGAAGGGTATAGACAAATTAACTTCAAAATATAAAAAGATATTTAAAGGATATGATTATATTGCTGAATACGCAAAGAGTAGATATGACACAAAAATAACAGAGGCAAATTATAATTCCACAACAGAGCAGATGATATTAAAACTAAAAGGTAAATCCAGTTTGCCGTTAAAAGTTTATGTTTATAATGATGAAAGCTGTCAACATAAATTTAAAGAGATACCAGTATTCGAGGGGGAGACGCAGATTAATTTTTAATTATAAATTATTAATAGGAGAAATAGGAAATGGGAAATGGGAAATCAGGACATGAGGCTACTGGAAGCAAACCAACAAGTTCCAAGCCGGATGACGGCGTTACACTAAGAGTTCCTTACTCTTATTTTGGTGCAATGTATGATGATGATGAAGAAAAAGCCGTCCTCAGGGCAATGAAACAGGACAGGCAGACAAAAGGACCTCATCTGGAACAATTCCAGAAAGAGTTTGCAGCTATGTGCGGAGTAAAACATGCTCTTGCAACCTCTAACTGTACTACTGCGATGCATGCAGCAACTCAGGCTTTTGGTATTAAAGAAGGAGATGAAGTAATTATTACACCAAACACATTTATTGCTACTTCTCTTGTGCTTTTAAAAGAAGGTGCAAGACCTGTATATTCAGATATTGACCCAAAAACATATAACATCGACCCAAAACAGATAGAAGATAAGATAACTCCTAAAACAAAAGCGATTTATGTCGTTCATTATGGCGGGCAGATGTGTGATATGGACCCCATTATGGAGATAGCAAAAAAACATAATATCTATGTTTTGGAAGACTGCGCTCATACACCCGGAGCAGAATACAAAGGAAGAAAAGCAGGAAGTATCGGAGATATTGGATGTTTCAGTTTTCATTCTTTAAAAAACATGACTACATTAGGTGAGGGAGGCATGGTTACAACTAATAATGATGAAATAGCTGCAAGAGTAGCAAGGCTTCGCGCAATGAATACAGCAACGTGGGACTTCCCTGAAGGACAAAGCACATTCAGTTTTGCAGGGTACACATTGACAAAGACAGGTATATCCGATTACTGGATTCCCTCACATCATGATGTTGTAGATGACGATGGAAAGTGGGGAAATAACTACAGAATGAATGAAACCCAGGCTGCAGTCGGGATATGTCAGCTCAAAAAGTTAAAAAAGATGAATGAAAAACGGAGAGAATTCGGGCGTTATATTAATGAGTCCATCAAAGATATTAAAGGCATAACTCCGGTATATGAAGACCCAAACTGTTACCATGTTTATCACCTTTATACCGTTTGTGTCGAAGAAGAAATGGGCATAGAAAGAGACGCTTTTATGCGCGTTCTTTACAGAGAGTATGGGGTCCAACCAATATTGCACTATCAGCCAACATATCACTATACCGGGTTAAAAAAGTTAGGTTATCCTGACAAGCTCTGTCCAGTTGCAGAAAAATTCTTTTACAAAAGAGAACTAAATCTTCCCATACATCCGAGATTAACGAAGGAAGACTGCAACATAATGATTGAAGGAATTAAGAAAGCTGCAAAAAAGGTGAGAAGATGCGAGCGCTAGCGAAGCAATTTTGAGACAGAATCAAATTCTCTTTTTATCCCACTAAATCCCTTAGCCAGTAAAATAACAGCTGCGCCCCAGCAGAGAAATCTAGCCCCTTTCTCCAGAAACTTCTCAGCAGATTCAGCATTACCAATAGTAATTCCCCAGTGTTTGCCATGCCTTTTTGCCGCATCAGCAACCTTGTCTATAACCTGCTGAAGCTCAGGATTATCAAAATCCAGAGGTCTGCCAAGACTCTGAGAAAGATCTGCAGGACCTACAAGTAATATATCTATCCCATTTACAGAGGCTATATCGTCAATTTTTTCTACTGCCTCTTTATCCTCTATTTGAACAACAATAAAAGTTTCTTCATTGGACTGCGTCATAAATTCCTTCATTGGCTGTAATGAATGGTCAGTATGCGCTTCTATCCCATCCATTCCTCTGAGTCCTATTGGCGCAAATTTTGTATTTCGTACTGCCCATTCTGCTTCTTCTCTACTCATACAATGCGGAACCATAATCCCGTTTGCACCGGATTCAATAGCTCGAAAATAGCTGAAGTATCCCGCTTTTCTGATTCTTACCATTGCATCAATATCTGTGGCACGACAGGCAAGACTCATATTCCAAATATCGCTATCATTGAAGTCCTGATGTTCATGGTCAATCCAGATACAGTCATACCCAACTTTACCTATCAGCTCACAGATTTTTGCTGATGGATATGGTGTTGGGCTGCCAACTAAAACTGGTTTATTCTGCCGAAGTTTTTTTAATACGCTACTTTGTCTCATATTCGCTCCTTAAGTTTTTATGAAATTATAACCATCCGTTATTTGTCCATTTCTTCATATCAATAAATGATTGGTCCGGATATTTTAATTTTTTTAATCTGTCCACAGTTTCTGAGCTTAGAGGTTCTGTATCTGCATTTTTAACTGCCCGATCAATATACTCCTTTTTATCCATTCCCAGAATGGTTGATGTTACTCCACTATTTGATAATACAAACTTTATAGCCAAATCAGAGAGCGATTCAATTTTCCCATTTATGAAAGAATTATATTTCTCTATGTGCTTTACAATTGGATTTAATTCTGATGAAATTTGAAATCTTTTATCAGTAAGAATACCTTTCATAAGCGCTGACCTTACAATTATGCCTACACCCTGCCTTTTTGCCATAAAAATAACATTTTCTGTCTGTTGCTCAATTAGATTGTATGCTACCTGCAGAGCATCAAATACTTCTTTTTCCAGAGCTTCTTTTGCCATACCAATACCATAAGTGGATGCACCAATTAATCTTACCTTCCCCTGCTTTTTAAACTTATATAAAGCATTTAAAACATCGCTACAATAGAGTTTTTTATCAGCTTCATGTATTTGCAATATATCAATATAATCTGTTTTTAATAACTTCAGGCTTTTATTGATACTATTATTAATTTTCTTTTCAATTACTGATTTTGAAGGAAGCATACCATTTTCTAGAATCAATGCTAATTTTGTCCCAATTACTACACTGTGTCTTTTACCTTTTAATGCCTTACCTAGAATTTCTTCACTCCTGCCATATGCAGGTGCTGTATCAAAGAAATTTATTCCCTTATTTATAGCATAATCTACAAGTCTGGATGTTTCTTCCTCTAACAAAATACATGACTTACCATTAATTTTTATCCCATATTCACACCCAATAGAGGCACATCCAAATCCTATCCTAGATATTTTAACTCCTGTATTACCAATCTCTTTTAGTTGCATAAAATTTTACTCGGCTATATCTTGTGAAATTTTTCTATAACACGAAGAAAGGCATTATTCTCAGATGATTTTCCAACAGTAACTCGCAAACAATTCTTTAGCAATTTATTATCAGCTACATTGCGTATGAGAATACCGCCGGTAAGAAGCTTCTTAAACATAGTTTCTGACGAAATTTTTGGCCTGAATAGAATAAAGTTTGCTTCTGTCGGAAATGTATAGAGCATGCTGTTTTTTCCCATCTCTCCCAGGAGCCTAGCTTTTTCAGAGATAATAATTTTAATAGCTTCATTGCATTTTTTCTTATGTTTTAAGGCTATGATTCCTATGCGCTGTGAAATGGAATTCAAATTAAATGGTAACTTTACTTTGTTAACCTGTTGCACTACCTTTTCCGAAGCTATCATATAACCTATACGACAGCCTGCAAGGCCGTATGCTTTGGAAAACGTTCTTAGTATAACCAGATTATCGTACTTATTAATTAGTGGTAAAAATGTTTTCTTTGAAAATTCTGAATAAGCTTCATCCATTACAACAAGCCCGGATGAACTTTTGATAATACTTATTATTTTATCTTTTGAGAAGCAATTGCCTGTGGGATTATTAGGATATCCGATAAAAATGAGACTGGGTTGATTCTTCTTAATATATCTAAGCGTAGTATCTATATTAATATCAAACTTCTTATCAAGGCTTATAACTTTGCTCTTTGTGTTACATACTGTTGATATTATTCCATACATCGAAAACGATGGATAAAAAACTAAAGAGGCCTTGCTGCCGAAAGCCAGTGTTAATGATTGTATCAATTCATCAGAACCATTCCCCAGTGTTATTCTATCTTTGTCTACTTTTATTTCCCCAGCGAGTAATTCCTTTAGCAGAGATACATCAGGATCCGGATATCTATTAAATGGGTGTTTAAATAAATCCTTCAATATAATCTCTTTCAATTCCATGGGAAAATCAAAAGGATTTTCATTAGCATCAAGCTTGAGCTTACAATCAACTTTTTCAGTTGAATAAGGTTTTAGTTTTTTTATGTTTTCCCGAAGTATTAAGTCAAAATTTGTTTTCACAATTCATGTTCCAATCTTATTAGCAGAGATTTCTTGTGTGCATCCATTCCTTCTAAATCTGCCAGCAAACTCAATGACCTCTTAACCTTCTTTAGTCCTTTTCTACTGTAACAGATAATAGAAGATTTTTTCAAAAAATCATCAATACTTAATGGAGAGGAAACCCTTGCCATGCCCCCGGTTGGCAAGACATGATTTGGCCCTGCAATGTAATCCCCTACTGCTACAGGACTGTATTCTCCAAGAAAGATTACTCCTGCATTCTTTATCTTCTTTGCTAGTTTCTGCGGCTTCGAAACATGAAGCTCCAGATGCTCAGGAGCTATTTGATTTACTATTAATACTGCTTTATCCAGGGTTTTTACAATTAATATCTCTTTCCCTTTATCCAGCGATTTCTCAATAGCTTTTCTTCCAGGCAATAAAGCAACTTGTTTTTTCATCAAAACATTGACTTTATCTGCAACAAGTTTTGATGTTGTGATTAAGATAAACCTTCCGTTTTCTCCATGCTCAGCCTGAGAAATAAGGTCTGCTGTAATATATTTGGGATTTGCATCCTTATCTGCAATAATTACTATTTCACTGGGTCCTGCAATCATATCAATATCAACTGCTCCATAAACTAGTTTCTTAGCAGTAGAAACATATATATTCCCAGGCCCAACAATTTTATCTACTTTTGGGATTATCTTTGTACCAAAAGCAAGCGCAGCAATTGCTTGCGCTCCTCCAACCTTATATACTTCTCTTACCCTTAAAAAATCAAGCACAGCTAATACATATTTATTGACCTGCCCATTCTTTTGTAGCGGCGTAACTGCAATAATCCTTCTAACTCCAGCTAACCTTGCAGGAATAACAGTCATTAATACAGAAGATATAAGAGGCGCAGTACCGCCTGGAATATACACCCCAACATTTTCAATAGGAGTATATTTTTCCCCTAGCAAAACAGTCTTTGGACTACCGCGATACCAGGTTTTTCTTCCATGAATTTGCTTTTTATGAAAGTTCTCTATATTGCGTTTTGCTTCTTTTACTGCTTTGAGAACTTCACCTGCCAGAACAGACCTTGAGTCTTTTATCTCCTGTTTTGAAACCTTTAATTGGCTTTTCGTTAATAAAACCCCATCAAACTTCTTAGTGTAGCTTAAAAGCGCCTTATCACCATTGATTCTGACATCATCAATAATCTTTTTTACTGTTTGCTCTATATTCATTATAACCTCTTTTCATAACTATACTTGTATACCTCAGTAAACCCCCGTCTGTCAAATCTATGACAGTATTAAGATCTTACCAATACTTAATTTGCTTCTTATCATATTGGAATTCATTTCCTTAGCTTTTAGTCCTATTTGTTCCACCTTGAGTATTTGCGAACAAGTTTGAATATTATAGATAAATTGAACAAGCGAGGACATCTGAGCCTCGCATTCAACCTCAACAGCCAATTTTTTATATCCTTCATTTTCTCCTGAGGTATCAATGAATGACACAGGCTTCATATTTAAGATACTTACATGATTATTTCTTGCAGCAGATTCTATTTCGCGAAAAATTCTGGCTATCTCCTCTTCCTCAGACCCTTTCTGCTTCACTCTATCAGCATAAACCTCATACTCAGAGAAAACCTTTTTTCTGTTTTTTACAGCTCTAATATTCTTCATTAAACTCATTCTCTTTATCTGAATTTCCTTATTCGCCTTTAACCATTTCTTAGCTATAGGTTCAAATATAAAATTATACAGTAATGCGCACGCAATAATCGCCGCACAAAGGTAAAAAACGCCCTTCTCTCTCTTTGAAAGTGCAGCCATGGATTTTATTAACATTATTTTTAGCTCTCTATTTCACATTGAATATAAAAATCTGCAACTTCCATATCGCGAAGTCTTCGCATGTTAGAAGACTTTAACTGAACATTCTTAAAGTAAGACGACTTTTCCAGTATGTCTATAAGGCCTAATGCATCGGATAATGCCTTAGACTGCCCTTTTATTTTAAGAGTATTGTTGAGCTGGTAATCAAGGATTGATAGGGAAATAGTATCAGGAATTATCTTATGTAATTCATACAGAATATCTAAACATGAGTTTTTAGTATCTATTTGTTTCTTTATAACACGCAGCCTGTTAGCGCGCTTATTAACTTCTTTAGCAATTGGATCAGTTTTCCCGATCTCTATATCCAGCCATTTTGATGTATTCTGTTTGTCATAGATGATTCTTGTAGAAATACCTAAAATAAGAAGTAATATACCCGCGCATTGAGAGGCTAAAACAAGATAATGTTTTCGCTTTTCTCTGACTTGCCTCTGCTTTTTTATTCCATCCGGTAAAACATTAAGCAGAACATTAGGAAAGTTTCTAATCAAGCCTATAATTGAACACAAAGAAGTTTCATGTTGATTTGCAATAGAAAATTTTTCTTCCTGCAATGTTAAATTCTCTACAGGATTAAATATTTCCACAGGCATGTTAAAACTCTTGGACAAATTCTCCACCAGTTTATTATGAACTTTTCCACTTAGAAAAACACTTGTTATCTCTCTATTATCTTTCTTATAAGAATTGAGAGATTTTGTTATTTCTTCTAAAAGGAATTCTTGTGTTCTGTTCTCAGATAGAGAAATATTCCTCGTATAAACTAATTTCCCATTAAATATCACTTGAATATCAACTGAGAACATATCTATATCAATAAGGGCAACTGGTTGATTTATCTCAGGATGTTCTTTGATAAAGGCAGAAGCTGTAGCTTGAGAACTTAATTCAATATATTCTGGATTTAATTTCAGATTCCTTAATAACTCAAGCTGCTTGTTTATAACATCTTGATGGACAAGAACTAGCATTACCCTGGAATAGCCATCTTTATTGCTTCCTATAACCTTAAAAGCTGTAACAAGTTCCTCCTTAGAATATGGAAGCTGCTTTTCAGCTTGAAATTGCACCATATGTGCTATTTCTCCTTCACTAATTGACGGCAGATTTAAATATCTGACTGTTACAAGACTTCTCGGAATACAAGCTATAACCTTTTTAGGCTTGATCATCAGATTATTGATTATATGCTTAAGTTTCTCTTGCTTTTCATCATTGTTTTTAATCTCTTCTGTTAAAAGAGTTATAATTTTTATCCTGGATTTTCTCCACTCAGAAATACCCTGGACAACCTTTATGCTATTTTGGCCTATTTCAATCCCTGTAATTACACGTGTGTTTATTAAATTAGACCATAGAGGATAGATTTCTGACCATAGCGTCTTAGCTTTTTTCTTCGTGTAAATCCGAAATTCGAATATCGAAATCCGAAACAAATTCAAAATTCTAATTTTAAAAATTCTAAACATTGTTTTGAGCATTTGGATTTTTGTTATTTGATATTGTTTCGTATTTTGTGCTTCGTGCTTCGAGTTTGATTTTTTAACTTTCATGCCAGTATTCTATCTTTATATTATTATCTTCTTCTCTTTGTAAAACAACATCCACTTTTTTTGCAAGCTTACTATTATTTAACACACTTGTCACATTTGCTGTAAAAACACTTGAACATACTGTTAAATATTCTGTTTGTATGAGAGCAGTTAATATTTGCCTTTGTTCAGATGTTAATTGTTGATAATTATTTAAATTCGGGATAATACTCTCAAGTGTCTTGAAAGAATATAAATCCTCCTCTCCGCCATCCTGCCCTCTGTAGTCCAAGATTTGCTGCGTGAGCGTATCATCCATTCCCAAAGCAGCAAAGACTTCCTTTCCAGCAGTGTTTATATTAATCTTCCCATCTCCATAAATTGTGATATATGGTTTTAGCTTTTTAAATATCTCAGCCGTAATTCCCCTTATCAAATACATCTCCTCTAAACACTCAATTAAATCGTTTTTACAATTATAAGGTACACTTAACCCCTGATAGAAATCTTCTTCTCCATCTCCTAAAGAATCTGAATCAAGCCAGTCAACAATATAGTCTGCAATTACTGTATCTATATCAACTATCTCAAGAAGTTTTTTTATCTGGCTTAATCTAACTCCATCAACAACACCGTCTTTGACAAGTTTGTTAATATTAAGCCTTCTCTCCTCGTCAATCATCCCATATACGCTAGTCATGTCTTTATTATCATCTTCAATCTGATAACTAACTGTAAATGTGCCATCTCCTACACCTGCATTCTTAAATGCTTCTGGATTATTACTCCATGAATCATTAAGAGAGTCGTATATATATTCTTCCTCTGCTTTATCTCTATTTAGTTCATAACAGGCTCTCTTGATACCTGCCTTACATATATATAAGTTCTTGAGACTGCTGATATGATACTCAGTAAGCTTTATACCAACAGCTGTGTGATGGGCAAAACTAATTGCTAAAAGAGAAAGAATAGCTAAAATCCACAAGGTTATGATTAGGATAGAACCACGCCTATTCATACGTTATCCCTGTATCAAATATTGGAATTTCTGTTATTGCCTCAAGAATATTATCCTCTTTACTCCTAATTGACAATTTCACTGCATATGGCAGGCTGCCTTCTTCCCATGAATCTTTCCATTCTTTCTCTACATCACAATAAGAAAAAATTAGTTCTTGAATGCCAGAAACCAGCTCCCTTTTCTTGTTTTGTCCTCTTAAACTCTCAGGATATGTCTGGGCATCTCTCATTATGTTACCGCTATCCAAATAATAGCTAACTTTATAGATCTGAGTTATTAGATCCTTATCTTGATACACATCCCTTATCACGGGCATTGAAATATTGTGCTTTTCTCCCTCAAACTTAATCTCAGAAAACCTAGTCACGTTTCTCAGGTCTTTTGTCATCCTATTAAGTGCCATTTGCGAAGATTCAGGGAAACGTGTTTTCGCATCACCTTCATTCCATACCTTGATGCCTGAATACAAAGTGCTGTATACTGCGCTGACAATTACAGCAAAAATCAGAATTGCAATTAACAATTCCAATAATGTGAACCCTTTTCTCATTCTTCAGTCTCTCTTTCAAGATACGTCACCAGAGTTAATTTCTTTTCAATATTATTCTGATCCCATGACACGCTCAATACGGCTTCACTCAGGTCAGTATCTTCAATAACATTTGTATCCAGTTTCCATCTGTATTTCTCATCTTCTCCATGTGTATCTTCTAATCCATTTTCTATATCCCACATCTTTCTTTCTAAATAAAAGCCGGCATCTACGTAATTTACAATTGCTCTTGTCCCATTCAAACAGCTAACAAATGAATGTATGATGATTACTAAACCAAGAGATAAAACAGCTACTGTTATCATTACCTCAAAAAGAAGAAAACCCTTTGAATATCTTGACATAACCTGTGGTCTCTTTATTGGTTAAAGTATAAACTTCGCCATCTGCGCCTGATAAATGTATTGTTAATTCATCAGCTCTTCCATCTTGATAAAATACTGCATACGGTTTAGCACACTCCAGAAGTATGTTGGTGGAGAACCTCCTTTTTCTACCAAGCTTGTTATTTAGTGCAATAAATTTTTCTGGATTTAAGGGGTCTTTTGCTACACTGACCCAGTATTCTTTATTATTAACATCAAAATCTATCCTGTGAATTACCTGCTCCATAATTGCTCTCTCCTGCACATACTTAGTGAGCTTCGATATATCCCGACACAGGTTCCTAACCTGCAAATTATCAAAAGTATGTCTAAACAAAGGAGTAGATATTGCTGTAAGGATACTGAGTATGCTAATAACTAGAATCAACTCAATAAAGGTAAACCCTTTCTCCCGCATCTTCATTCGTTTGACGCACTCTCTTCCCAATTAGTAATATCATCCCCTCCGCCAACTACTCCGTCCGGTCCACAGGAGAAGAGGTCATAATCATCGCCATGCTCTCCAGGACACTTGTACTGATATGAACTACCCCATGGATCCGCTGGCATTTTTTTCTTAATATAAGGTCCCTTCCATGTCTCAAGCTCTGAAGGTTTCTCACGTAATGCATTAAGCCCCTCTTCAGACGTAGGATATCTACCATTATCCAGTTCAAATAGCTCCAAGGCTACTGCAATATTTGCTTCAATATCTGCCTTCGCCGCTATAATCTTTGCCTGTTTGGACCTGCCTGCAAACCTTGGAGCCACCATTGCAATAAGCACACCAATAATAATAACAACAAGCATAAGCTCTATCAGAGTGAAACCATGTATTTTCTGTGCTAGGATTGAAGAACGAAAACGATAAACAGGTAATTTAACCTTAAAACAGGAGGAAAAGGAATGGATACAATTACGTATGCTGGTGTGGATCTTCATAAAGATTCGATGACTATTGCTGTAACTAATTCTCTTTCTAACGACCCTTACAACGAAGCGAAGATTACTAAAATTCACTGTAAATGCGTTAACAAAGTCTCTGCCTTTTTTGCTGATCTTCCTCATCCATGTACAGTTGCTGTTGAGGCTGTTGGCTTCTACCACTGGTTCTGGGATCTGGTCAGTCCTCTTGCCTCTGATATCTATCTCCTGAATGCTGTTGAAGTCAGACGTTACGCAGGCAGGGACCCTAAGACTGACTCCAGAGATGCCAGACTTATTGCGCGGCTTCTTGCTTCCAACGAAATTACTCATAATAGCAAGCTCTCTGTCTTTGTCCCCGACAATAACCTCAGACCTATCAGAGAACTTGCTCGCCATCGTCATCAAACTGCCCGTTCCCTTGCTTGCTCTAAAAATAGATTCAGACGTATCACTCTCAAAGAAAACCTTCCAGGACCAAAAACTCTTGACGCTCATCATGCTCTTCGCTGGATCAGAGGCTTTGAAAACAAAACTTCTGATATCCATAAATTTCAGCTTAGACAGCTTACTGATCAAATAATTTCTTTTGAAAGAGATGTATCTGATATTGAAAGACAAATCCTTGACCTTACTAATAAAGCTGGTTATCAACCTCTTATGAAACTCCTTCAAACAATCCCAGGTATTGGTGATGTAGTTGCGTATACTATTATTGCAGAGATCGGCGATTTCTCCAGATTTCAAACTGCTGGACAAATCGCCTCTTTTGCAGGTCTTACTCCCAGAGTCTTTCAAAGTGGTGATTCCTGCAGGCATGGCAGTATTAATAAACAAGGACCTCCTAATCTTAGATGGGTTCTTCAGCAATCTGCATGGGTGGCTATTAGACACAGCGAATTTATTAGAAAAATATTTAATAAAATTAGCAGGAAAGCCGGTAAGAAAAAGGCCGCTTGCGCTATTGCCAGAAAAATTCTTGTCTGGAGCTGGGCTATGGCTAAGAACAATACGGCTTTTAATAAAGACTTTATTAATAAAGATAAAGAAAAAACGGAAAGGGCAGCTTAATAATGAAAATATTTCATACTCTCTAGGATTACACCTGCAGCAGTGACCTTGAATTCGTTTATGAGTAAAAGGCTCAAGCCGTAAAGCTCGATAGCGTGAATAAGGCCTGCTGCAGGCGTATTTGTTCTCGTGCGGCTCTTGACCGCGAATAGTTGATTGCGACCTTTGAGAGGTTTTGAGAATATGAAATACTACATTAAAAAGCTGTGAAATTGTTATGTGAAAGTTTTTAAATACGCATAGAAAATCATAGTTAAACCCTTTTTTTGACATTTGAACTTTGATTTTTGACATTTATTTTCCTCCTAGTGTATTAAAATATTTATTTGAAATATTGGTAAAAGCATACTTATTACTATAAACCCTACAATAGACCCCATAATAAGGATCATTGCAGGTTCCAGTAATGAAGTTAAGGTCTTTGTTGCTCTATCAACCTGGCGAGCATATGTATCAGATATTTTCAATAAAGACTTCTCTAATGCCCCACCTTCCTCTCCAACAGCAATCATGTTTGTTGCAAAAACAGGAATCCACAGTCCTCTCCCAAGGCTGGCTGCAAGTTTATTGCCTTCTGAGACATCTTTAGCAGCTCTTTCTATCTCTCCGGATATAGCCCTATTAGTAATAGTATTCTTTACTATGTTCAGAGACTGCAGAATCGGTACTCCATTTTCAAGTAGGGTTGCAAGAGTTCTAGAAAAACGGCTTACTTCAACCTTTTGAATAAGCTTACCGACCAGAGGAATTGCAAGCTTCCACCTGTCAATTACGAGACCTCCTTCTTTTGTATTCTTTAACCGTTTAAAAAGAATTATAATTAGGAATATAACCGCGACGGGCACCCACCAGAATTCAACAATGAAATTACTTGAAGACACTAAAATCTGGGTTGGTAAAGGCAGTCTTTGTCCCATATCTTCAAACATAACCACCAATTTAGGAATTACAAATGTCAAAAGCACTATAATCGTGCCTATTCCGGCAAAAAACATAAGTATAGGATAGGTGAGAGCCGCTTTTATCTTTGATTTTATTTCCTCTTCGCTCTCATAAAAATCCGCAAGTCTCAATAGAACGCTCTCTAATATCCCCCCTGTCTCGCCGGAAGCAACCATATTAACATAAAGTGGAGAAAAGAGCTTTGGATATTGATCTAAGGATTCAGATAAGCTCTTGCCATCCTTAATATCAGTGTATATTTCATCCAGAACGGCGCTGAGAAGCGTATTGTCTGCTTGTTTAGATAATATGGCTATCGATTCTAAGAGAGGAACCCCAGCATCCAATAAATCTGATAATTGTCTGGTGAATAAACTAATATGCTTTAAACCGATACGCTGAAAAATTCCAAGGCTGGACTTAAAGCCTTTTTTCTCTTTACCTGCACCTATAGACAAGACAAAATAGCCCATTTTATCCAGTCTGCTTAATGCAATGTCCTGATTTTCTGCTTCAATGACTCCTGATATTATTTTTTTAGGACCATGTTTCGCTTTGTATGAGAAAACAGGCATCGCTATTTCTCCTCTTGCTGCGTTACTCGAAGAACTTCTTCAATAGTAGTAATTCCCTTACAAACCTTGCCCAATCCATCCTGACGCAAAGTCTTCATTCCCTGAGAAATAGCCTTGTCTCTGATTATATTAGCTGATACCCGCTTTACTATAAGTTCACGGATTTCATCATTAATTACCAGCATCTCATGTATTGCAGTCCTACCTTTGAACCCTGTAAATCTACACTTCTCGCATCCTTTTCCCATGAATATTTTTGTTTCCTGTGGTATTCCCAAACTTTTTTTCTGTATAGTAGAATTTTTTACGATCTCTTTGCAATCCTCGCATATAACTCTCAGGAGTCTTTGCGCTATCACACACTCAAGAGATGATGCCAATAAATATGCCTCTATTCCCATGTCAAGAAGCCTTGTCATAGCTCCTGCAGCATCATTTGTGTGCAGTGTAGAGAAAACAAGGTGTCCTGTAAGAGCTGTTCGTATTGTTGTTTCAGCTGTCTCAAAATCCCGTATCTCTCCTACCATCATAATGTCAGGATCATGACGAAGCATTGAACGCAGGCCTCTAGCAAACGTTAGATCTATTTTTGGTAACACTTGAATCTGAGAAATCCCCCTTAACTGATACTCAATTGGGTCTTCTATTGTAACTATTTTTTTCTCACTATCGTTTATTTCGCTTAAACATGCATACAATGTTGTAGTCTTTCCACTCCCTGTAGGCCCTGTCAGGAGAATTATTCCATGTGGCTTATGTATCACAGATTTCAAAATTTCGAGATGTCCTGAAGAAAGACCCAAGACATCCAATCCCAGAAAAACATTGCTGGATAGTAACCTCATATTCACACTTTCCCCAAAAGACGTCGGAAGAACTGATATTCTTAAATCCAGCTCAGCATTTCCTATCTTTACTTTTATTCTTCCATCCTGAGGCATACGTCTTTCAGCTATGTTGAGAGAGGACATTATTTTTATTCTGGAAACCAGAGCCTCTCGAAAGTGCTTAATAGATTTAGGCACCTTTGCGTCATGCAGTATGCCATCAATACGGTATCTTATACGCAACTCGTCTTCATATGGTTCTATATGAATGTCAGTAGCTCTATCTCTGTATGCTTCTAAAAGTATCTGATTAACAAACTTTATTATAGAAGCATCTGCAGCTAGCTCTTCTATATTATCAACAGAAGGCTCCACCATTTTTATTGCCTCCGTTTGAGAGGTTTGCTTCATCATTTCCTCTATAGTTTCAGCGCCAATGCCATAATATTTTTTTAAACCCTTCATAATATCTAACTCACCGGCAAGCATTGGTTTGATCTTATAGCCAAGAAGTAATGTTAAATCATCTATAAACTCAAGATTTGACGGATCAGTTAATGCAACAGTTAACACCTTCCCTTCCAATTTGATAGGAATCAGCTCATAGTGGCATGCAAACTTTGCAGGAACCTTTTTTATTACATCCGGGGGAATAGTAAGCTTCTTTATCTGAATATATGAAATATTTAGTTTCTTGGATAAAAGAGGCAAAACTTCTTCTTCGGAAGCGATTCCCATTTTAACAACTGTGCGGCCAAGGAATTCTCCCATCTTCTGATGCTGCGATAAAGCCTGCTCTAGTTGCTTATCTGAGATAATATCATTTGCAACAAGCAGCTCACCTAAACGCAAATTTTCTTTAAAAAGCATGATATATCCTTTCTAACTCATCAATAGTGTTTTTCTGTCTCTTCATGAATAGTAAGCTCTTTTTTCTTAGCATCATCAAGAAGCTTAAGTATGTTGTCTTCGTGCTTTATTTCATCCTTTGCTTCTTTCTCGGCGGTAGTTAGCAAACCATATTCTCCAGTGACTATATGTGGCGTAAGAAAAATCACTATTTCCTGCTTAATTATCTCCTTATCTATCTTGCCAAACAAATACCCAAATATAGGAATTTTTCTAAAAAAGGGAATCCCGCTGTTTGCGTCTGTTAACTCATCTTTTATAAGACCTGCCATAACTATTGTAACACCATCCTTTACCATAACTGTTGTTTCTGTCTCGGATTTTGAGACTATGGGTATAGTATTTCCCTCAGATGTTGTTACAGTGCCTGAAACTGAGCTTACTTCAGGCTTGATCTTCATTGTAATAAAACCATGTTCATTTATTGTTGGTGTAACAGAAAGCGTTACTCCTACATCAACATTTGTTACACTTTCTGCAGTCTCTGTTGTGGAAGAGCCCTGTGAGACAGTAGTAGTAACATAGGGTCTTGTTTCTCCTACATGTATTCTGGCTTCAGCATTGTTGATAACAGTTATTCTCGGGCTCTGGAGAAGATTTGTCTTACCGATTGTATTCAGTGCCTGAAGAAAGCCTGTATATTTATCTACAGCCAGCTTACCAAGAGAAAGGGTCATACCAGGAGAAAAGCTATCCTTTGCAGCCAGTTCAAATTTACCTATGATCTCTGCGCTTTTGTTCTTTGAGAAAAGATAATCCCAGTTTACGCCCATTTTGTATTCATCAGTTAGAGTGATCTGGATAATTCTTGCTTCAATTAATACCTCTCTTGTTCTTGCATCAGCAGCCCTGATTATTTCAGAAAGTTTTCCCATATTTGAAGGCAGGTCTGTTATGATTATTTTATTTGTCGCCTTATCTCCAATGACACTGCCAATATTCTTGGTAACTTCTTTTGCAAGTTTTGCTTCTATATCTTCAACCTTAGCATAATTAAGTTCAAATACTTCTGTAACTGTTGCGGCTCTAGAATCACATTCCTCAATAACTCTTGCTGCTAGTTCAACGTTTTCCGGTACATCAATAAGTATAATCTTACCTGCTTTCTGGTCTATCTGAATATGTCCCTTGCTGGAGATAATTTTTTTCAGCTTTCCCTCCATCTCCTTAGGATCTGTATACTCAAGTATAAAGGTTTTTGTGATATAAGGACTATCTAATTCCTTAATAATTTCGTCAAGTCTTGATTCTGCGTTAATAACATCATTTATAATTAATGTGTTTGTTCTCTCATCAACAACAATTCTCCCAATCTTTGTTTTCATCTGATCCAGTGCTTTTTTTACATCAGTAGCCGTTGCATATTTTAGCTGATATATTTTAATTTCCCTCGGATCTTTGAATTGCCTGCCATGAATTGTCTCATATTCTCTCTCAGTCATTACTTTAATAATATCCCCTTTTTCTTCATAAGCAAGGTTATTTGTCTCAAATATCATTCTGAGCACATCCCATGCCTCCACATTTCTTAAAAAGATACTTATTTTCCCTTTTACACTATTACTGGCAACAATATTCACTCCGCTTTTTTTAGACAGAAGCTTAAATGCTTCCAGGATATCCATATTCTTGAGTTCCAAAAGAGTGATCTTTGAAGAAGATATATTGTCTGTCTCTTTGATAGATGTTTTTGGAGACGTTCTGATGGGCATTTTTAAAGGCGTTTTTTTTACCTCTGGAGGTGTTCTCTCAGCTTCTTCAAAAGATACTAGAGGAGGCGCCTCTAAAGGTTCTTCAGTTTGGGAAAACACTGATATTTTGGGTTGAGTACAAACAAATGCTACCATCAAAAACAAAACTATTATTCTCATAGTAAACACTCCTTTTTTTATAGAAATAAATCTATTGTTTCTGTTCCATAACTTAAAGTAACACTTGATTCTGAAATTTTGCTGACTTTTAACTCTCCCACAGTACTTCCTTCATTAACATAATGAACACTTTTTGTCTTTCCGTTTTCTATAATTGCCTGAGGGCTCTCATCTAAGACTATTCCAACCAGATTTAGATCCTTTACAAGCTGCTTCATATCTATCCCTACCTCTGGCAGAATAACAGGACTGGCTGTTAATTGCTTAAATAGATTACGCTTTTTTGCCATTGATGAATAGAATGAAGATGGTTCCAAATTCTGGATTTTTAGATCAATTTGTTGCTTTTTCTCTATGCTTTTTAAGGAAACGACTCTTGAGCTTGGGATTAATATCTCTTCTGATGTTCCAGGTCTTATCCAGATATAAGCTGCATAAATAAGAAGCACAAAAACAACAACAGAAAGTATTTGATTAATTGACATGACTGGTTTTGTTTTTAATATAGAAAGCACCTGTTTTAACCGATCAGAGCGAACCGAAAATTTTACAAGCTCCCTAGAACCTGTTTGCTCCTTTTTTTCTCCTCTTATTAATCTCAACAATCGATCTTCAGGATGAAAGTTATTCATTACGCTCAATAGTTTTAAGAACAAGTTCTTTATCAACAATCTTCTTGCCCTCTATAATCAAATTCTCTAATGTATCGTGACACAATAGGGCTATTCTTCTGGGATATCCAAGAGAGTATTTATATATCTCATCCATAGCGTCATCTGTAAAAACATCTCTAAAATTATCCACTCCTGCCTGCCTGAGACGAAACAGAATCAGTTTCTTTGTATCCTCCTGGCCTAGAGGGTTGATAATATATTTTAAACTAACTCTGTCAGTAAAATTCCTGACATGTTTTATCTTAGGAAGCAATTCCAGCTGAGCCATGATAATAAGCTGTAAGAGCTTATATTTATTAGTTTCATAATTCAAAAGAGTGCGCAAAATCTCCAAAAAAGGCAGTGACAGCTTTTGTCCTTCATCAATTAATAGAACTATTGTTCTCTCTTCATCTACGCCTTTCTGGAACAGGTACCTTTCAATAGCATCCTGACAATCCATTGCTGAACGGATGCCTTCATTTATGCCAAAACGCCTTGCTAAGGAATTAAGGAATTGAAATTCTGATTTATAGTTTGGATTCAATATCATATGAAAAATAAAGCTATTTTCGTTATGAAAAGATTGTATAAGAATTCTGCTCAATGTAGTCTTTCCAACACCAACATCCCCAAGAATTAAGCTTAGTCCTCTTTTTAGGCGAATTGCAATCTCAAGTCTTCTTAATGCACTGCCATGTTCTCGCGATTGATAAAAGAAATTAGGATCCGGACTCGTAGAAAAGGGTTCTTCTTTTAATCCTAATTCATTAAAATAACTCATTTTAATGCCTCTTCTTTTATCCTGCTCTGTATTTTCCCTATAGAAATCCCCTCTTTTCTCAATCTTCTTATTTCAGCTAACTGCTTAACTGTAGAATCATCAAAGTATCTGTAGTTTAATTGAGACGTTCGCCCAACTTCTTTTATTAAGCCAAGTTTTAAGTAATACTTTATTGTATAAACAGAGATACTTGTCGCACATGATAAGTCTTTAACAAGATAAATATTTTCCATAATTCCAATCTACTCTCTAGGTGAAGAGTAGTTTAGCAAAACACTCATTGCTTGTCAAGTCAGTCTGTTGTCCCCTCAACCGCCTGCTTGAACTCACCCTGACCCTCTCTCCCCCTCAACCGCCTGCTTTAGCTGGCGGTTATTGTAGGGGTATTGTAGGAGCACAATATCTTGTGCCCAATCTCGTTTGTCATTCTACGATTTGATTGGGAAATTCAGGTGGTTGAGGATTTGAGTGTGTTTTTTCTGTATTTTTATTTTGGTCGCAGTTTTTTTGTTTGAAAGTATTTGTTGATAGCATTACTTTTCGTCTCACATTTAATAATAAAATCATATTCTCGAATTATGCCCATCAAACTCCAAACAAGAGCTATCTTCAAAGCAAGCAAATCTTCCCAGCAGTTTTTATTTTCCTCAAAATCTTTGCCGTGGTGAATAATTTTATTACGCCAATCTAAAAGTTTTCTATATTTGGCATAGTTTTCAATTCTTTTCTCAAGATCCATTGAGGTTAATAATGAAACGTTTTCTGCTATAATATGACTGTTGGTACCTGATTCTCCTGTAGAAAACAACGTCTCTAATGAGATGAAATAGTCGAGTGCAGAATCCGTGTTGTCTTCTTCTATAATTGCCCTAAGAAACCAGTCGAGAGAACGAAGTATTTTCTTTGGAAGCGTTTTGTTCTGAGATTCTATGCAAATTTGGTTAAATTTTCCAAGATGACATTTATTCATGAGTTCTGTTACTGTTTCGTTAGTTATAATTATTTTTTCCCTTGAAAGCATTAATTTTTCAAATCGTGTATTAATTTGTATAATTGCCTTTTCTTTTCCTATTTCGTGTATAAAATATTTCTGGTATCCAGTTTGATTGTTTGTTACAAAAAGTCCTGTAGTAACAGTCTCTTTTTTTATTTCAAACCCCTTTTGCGCATTTCCAAGAAATGTGTCACAGACATGCAAAAAGGAGAAAAGTGTTTTAAATTCAGTCAAAGCATGTTCAAATACTGATGAAAGCTCATCGCTCAGGTGAAACCCATTAATATTTATCTCAAGAGCTGTATGCCCTTTCAATGCCTCTCGTTTTAGTGGGGATGAGATAGATGGAAATAACTTGGAAAAATCCAATCCCCCTTCAATATTTTTAGGTAGTTTTTGTATGTAACCGTCATCAACATCGTTGAGAGATATGTTCCCAATTTTTAATTTTTTGGGACCATGTAAAATTACCAGATCAGTAAAAAGCAATACTTTATACTTGGCGCTATTTTTCTTGAGAGTATCTTTAATAAATTTTTCAGCAAAATAAACATCTTCTTGTTCTAGATACTTGTTTAACACGTCAGTAGGCGAGTGCTCTCGAGAAATTATTCGCTTTGTTAAGTTATGTATTAGTGAACGATAAAGGGCTGAAGCAGACGCATTATTAATTTTTTCTTTATATTTAGGTAGTTCGTCAATGACAAAATTTTTAAACGCATAGGGAAGATAGAGAAATTGTTTGTTGTCGTATTTTAAATTTCCATCGAATACATCTAAACTTTCTCTCTTTTCTTCATCAAATGAATTTTCAAGTCCAATGCAATTTAAACCGATTCGTGTGATAGCAATTAATTTGTGTTCAAATTTATTCTTTCCTTTGAAAATTTTCACGCTTTTTCTCCATCTGATGTCTACTTTAAAGCAAATCGGGAAAATGTCAGGTGGAACGATTTAATAGAATCATATTTTTATAAACTCTTTGAGAAATTTTGGTCTTGCATAAAAAGCTCTTGATGTAGATCCATGACCTGCGCCTTTTGTTCTTGGCTGAATATAAACACCCATTGCACCTGTTAATGAATCAAATCCCCGAGAAGAATCAAGCAAAGCGTCTCTAACAAGATCATAGTCTGCTTTTACTGCTTCGTACAAGCTATCGTGCAAATCAAATTCAACGATAGAATGAATATAGCTTGGATCATTTACGGTATTCCCAACTATTCTTGCGACAACAACTGCTTTTTTAAGCTTTGCCAACAAGTGACTATCCTTAAACTTTTTCTGACAAACATTGACAGGATCAATCATCGTAATAGCCATAGTCTCTTTGAATGCAAGTTTTCCACTCTTTAGATATTTCAATGGAATTGATTTTAACTCCCAAGAACCAAAATTAGGTGATTGGGCAGAATTTATAGGCAATTCTAAAAACCGCTCAAAGACATGACCAGCCCAACCTTTATTTACTTTCATGTTTCGATATATAGTAATTCCATATTCATTAGCTAATTCGTGAAGTTCTTTACCTACAAGTTGCTGTAATTTCTCTACGGCTTCCGTTCTTTTCATTTTTAATTTCTCCTACATTATGGCAATAAGCCGTATTCACTTTCTTTTTCTCGAACTTCATTATTTGAAGATAATGATAATTTATTGTTAACAAGCTCGTCTTTCAACCTTGGAATAGCATACTTATCAAAATATTCCTGTTCCAAATCTATGCCAGCAAATTTGCGCTTATGTTTTAATGCTGCGACTCCAGTGGTTGCACTGCCACAAAAAGGGTCTAATATGATGTCTCCTTCATTACTTGTGGCTAATATCACTCTTTCTAATAAGGATTCTGGTTTTTGAGTTGGGTGCTTACCATATTTTTTTTCGCCATTTTTTGGTGTTCCAATCGCCCAAATACTTCTCATCTGCTTTTTGGATTTCTTAATAAAATCATTTGGGAAGCAGCCATCTCTCATTACATCATAATTAAAAGTATGTTTTGCTTTTTTATCTTTTCTAGCCCATAACAAAGTTTCGTGACTTGCTGTAAACATTCTGCACGAAAGATTAGGCGCAGCATTTGGTTTATACCAACAAATATCATTTACGATATGCCAACCTTGTTTTTGAAGGGCGAAACCACACGCATATATTGAATGATAAGTCCCTGAAATCCATAAAGAACCATTTGGTTTCAATACACGTTTACACGCTTTGATCCAGTTATAATGGAATTTGAAATCTTCTTCTATCCCTTGGCTTTTATCCCATTTCCCTTTGTTGACACTCACTCTTTTTCCAGCATGGCAGGTAAATCCGTCATTTGACAGGTTGTATGGCGGATCTGCAAAAATCAAATCAATGACTTTTTCTGGCAGTTGGTTGAGTGTTTTAACTACATCGCCAAGAAATAATCTGACGTTTATTTCTTTAAAATAGGCTTCCATTCTTTATTCCTAAATTTTTCTCTTCTCTCAATACCTTATTATACCCCACCATCCCAAAATCATAAAGGATAAATTAAGGATAAATGGAGAAGGAGGAAGGAAAAGGGCACAGATAGATTATGAAATACTCTCTATTGCGGAGGTCTAAACTTCTGGATTCTGCTATTGATAAGTTGACGTCTATTTCCAGTATCAGTTACATAAACATATCCTTTTGAGTCAAAAGCTATGCCGGTTGGTGAATTAAATTGACCGTCACCTCCCCCACGGCTTCCCCACTTAGTTATATAATTGCCGCTTGCATCAAAGACCTGAATCATATTTGCAGCACTAACTACAAACATATAGCCATTATTTATAGCTATTTTTTGCGGCCGCTGCCCAAGTCTACCGAACTTTAATAGAAAATTCCCTGCACTGTCAAACTTCTGAACATTGCCTAATTTATAATCCAGAGCATACACATTTCCTGATTCATCTGCTGCTACATCCCATATATAGCTAAACTGCGAATTGCCCGCGCCGCGTTTGCCCCAGGCAGTCAAATAGTTCCCATCTTTATCAAATTTTTGTATTCTGTAATGCCGGGTGTCTGCCACATAAACATTCCCCTCTTTATCTACTGCCACACCACGGGGTTGGTCAAGTTGACCTTTGCCATGCCCCCGCTTCCCAATGCTTGCAACCAACGTCCCTTCCGGACTAAACTTATTAATGGAATATGTGGACATATTACAAATATAAACATTGCCCTCTTTATCAATATCAATATCCATTGGTCTGCCAATATCCTTATTCTGCCAGGCTGCCAAAAGATCCCCTTTGGGACTGAGTTTAAGGACACTGCTGTTTTGCTTGCCTACTGTATCTATTACATAAATATTATCTGAATTATCAATTGTTATACCCTGAATAAAATTTATCTGCGTATTCTGGCCAATAACACTATCAAATCTAAACAGTCCTCCTATTGGAATCTTCTTGCCGACAGGCCAAATCACTTTGTCTTTATCTACCTTAGCTAATTTCTCTTGCTTTTTCTGCTCCTTCTCCTCTACTCGTTCTTTAGGCTTTGCTTTTGCCTGCATTTCTGCTCTAATAATTCCCTCCATGGCAAGACGTTTATACTCTCTGGCTTCTATATTGTCAGGAGAAAGCTCCAGAACAGCTTCAAAATTTTCTATGGCTAATTTGTATTCACCGGAATTTTGCGCGCCTAAGTTGAAATGTATCTTTCCCCTGGTAAGACTTGACTTTATCTTCTCTTCATTTTTCTTTCTCATCTCCACCAATCGCGAATCTTCTGCTTCAAGGACCTTTTTCTTTTCCGGCTCTTCTTCTTTAGTAACGACAGGTTTCTGCGATTCTATGTCTTTAGCGATTGTTTCTTCTACTTTCTTTTCCGCTGTTTTTACTTTATCAATAGTGGACTTTTCAACAACATGCGGAGAAGGAATGTCTTTTTTGCCGGTACTTATTGCTATGTAAATACCAATAATTATAACCACTAACAAAACTGCTGGAACAATAGCCTTGATTGGTATCTTTGTTTTCTTAACAATATCCTTTGCCATAACAGTGACTCCTGCATCTCCAGGAATAGCTACCGTTTTGCCATCAGCTGTAGCAGGCTGACGAAGAAGCCTCTTAAGGAGTTGTATAACATCATTCATATCCTGATAACGCTGATTCTTATCTTTTTTCATGCACTTTAATACCATTTCTTCTGTTTCAAGAGATATCTTGGGATTTTTAGCGCGCGGGCTGGGAATATCCTCATGCAGGTGTTTATAAGCAGTTGCAAATGGATCCTTGCCTTTAAAAGGGAGTTCCCCGGCTAACATGCGGTATGAGAGAACTCCAAAAGCATACATATCAGATTTGGAATCAACACCCGTGCCCTTGACCTGCTCAGGGGACATGTATTCCGGAGTTCCTATACTCATCCCTGTTTTGGTTTTAACGCTTGAATCCTGCACTTTGGCAATACCAAAATCCATTACCTTTATACTGCCGTCCGCTGCAATCATGATATTGCCGGGCTTAACATCGCGGTGAACAACTCCATGCTTATGAGCGTAGGAAAGAGCCATTCCAACCTGCTGCAGGATTTCTAAAGTAAAATCCAATGGAAGCGCTTTCTTTCTCTTTAACAACTCATCCAGTGTCTCGCCTTCAATGTACTCCATAATAATAAAATAATTGCCTTCCAACTGTTCAGTATCATATACTTGTATAATATTACGGTGATTCAGCTTGGCCACAGATAAAGCCTCCTGCTTGAACCTTGTTACAAAATCCTTATCTGAGGCTAGATTTTGAGGCAACATCTTCATAGCTACAGGACGATTAAGAGAAATCTGAATTCCCTTATACACAATCCCCATACCGCCTTCCCCAATCTTTTCTACAATCTTATACTTGCCTACAATCTTCCCAACTAAATCTTCTTTTGACATAACTAATCACCTATGTTTTTTAATTTGTTTTTTGGCTTTTATGTAATACTCATCGTCAGGAGACGCAATCTCCAGTACCTGCTTCCATTTTTCTACAGCTCTATTGATATTAATATCCTTAAGAGTGTATCCTTGAATGTATAATTCCCTGGCTTTCTCCTTTATATGAACCTGAAGCTCGTTAATGTTCTCCAGCGCTTCTTTATGATCAGGCTCTACTGTTAAGACAAACTGAAATTCCAAAAGAGCTTCCTTAAATTTTTCTTCCTGAACAAAATTCTTGCCTTTCTCCATGTGCTGATGAAGTGTTTCTATTAGATAAGGCCTCACTGTTTTAATATACTGGATAGCCTCTGCATGATAGAAATTATCTCTGTCCTGTTCCAGAGAAAGCACCTGCCTCCACTCATCAACAGCTTTCATAAGCTGCTGACTGGCGGAAAAAGACATGCCTCTGTCAAATGCCTGAGTAACATCCTTTACTTTATCCAGAAACTCCTGCGCCTCTGTATAATCTTTGTTTATATCTAAGACCATTTGCATTAACTCAATGGCTTGAGAAGCACTTCCTTTTTGATAGAGTTTCTTTGCCTCGTCAAAAAACTTTTCCGCTTTTTGCAGATCTCCAATCTGAGCTACCAATCTTTTGGCTTCATTGGCATATTTAGATTGTGCAGATATTTTTTCTAGTTCTACTAAGGCATTCGCATAATTCCCTTTTTCAAAAAACTCCTTCCCTTTTTCAAAGTGTCTAAGAGACAGCAGCTTATGTTCAATAAGATTAAGCTTTTCCCTTATATGAGCGTATTCAGGTTTTAAATCGAGTGCATTATTTAACTCTGTCTGCGCTTTAAGGAGTTCCTCAGCAATGATATACTCATCTGCCAGTTTAAGAGCTTTTTGAATCTGGATTTCTTTCTTGGTCTTGTTAAAGTATTCTATTCCTCTGCTATTCTCAGGATCCAGGCTCAATACTCTTTCAAACTGGCGCAGAGCATTTTCCCATTGAGCCTTTTGATAAAGTTCAAGACCTCGTGTAAGGTAGCGAGCAATCTCTTCATCACCTCTTGATTTTTCCACATAGATCTGCGCATCAAGATTATCCGGATCCATCTGCAAAACTTTGTTAAAAACTTCAAGCGCTTTGATTTTTTGGTCTGCTTCGTGTAATTTTTTACCCTGTTTGATGAGATTTGCAACAGTATTATCTGAGACCTCAATTATGCCCCTCTTTTCCGGAGAACGAGTTGGAATAAGACTCATGATCAATATAATAGCCAAGATGACGCCAAACCCAATTATTCCTAACCTTATGGGTGTTTTTTTCCATGCCTCCACAAGCAGCCCCGCCTCTGAACATGACCCCTCTGTTACAAACTTCAGAACAAATTTCCCAACTTTAATTTCATCTCCTTTAGAGAGCGCTTTTTCCTTGATCTTATTATTATTAACAAAAGTCCCATTGCTGCTTCCAAGGTCTGCTATTTTATATTGATTATTCTCCTTCTTAACTATGGCATGTTTTCGAGATACTGTCTCATTTTTAAGAACTATTTTATTTTCTTCAGCCCTGCCAATAGTCAATTCATCTTCGTCCAACTGATACTCCTCTTTAACTCTCGCCCCTTCCATTAACATCAGTCTATATTTTGGAGACGTATAAGACCCGGGTGCCATTCTGGTTTTTTCTCCATCGTCACTTTTTAGTTCTAAACTATATTTCCCGATCTGAACAGTATCTCCTTCATTAATGGTCTCTTTTTCTATTTGTTCCCCATTTACAAAGACTCCATTGGCAGAGTTCAAATCCTGGATAGTCACATTCTCTGCCTTAATTTCTAATTGGGCATGTTGTCTTGAAACACTCTTATCAGGAAGAACTATGCGGTTTCCTTCCTTTCTTCCAATGAGATATACTCCGTCTTCCAAAGATAACTCTTGAACTGATTTTTCGTTTTCTTTAATGATAAAAAATTTCATCTTTTTCCCTCTGCTGATCCTTTTGCTAAATGTTCCTCTACCTGCTTTAGACGTTTTAGCACTGTTTTATGCCTCTCATCCTTTCTATCAGATATCAAAGCCATACATATTTTGAGCTCTTTTTTAACCTGTTTCCAATCTTTCACACGAATATCCTTTTCAGCTTCAAATTTATGAATGCGATATTCGCTGTCCAGGTATTCCTTAGCTTCCTTTAGATTCAGGAGCGTCTGATGGAAATAATCCGGCTTTGGCTCCAGATGTCTCTGATAAGCCAGAGACTTTTGATATGCTTCAATTGCCTTATAGGTATTCTCATAACTTATCATGCGTTCATTATAAAGAGCTTCCCCGTATTTAAAAGCCTCTTTTGCTTTATCTCTAATATTCCCAACGGGTTCACCGGTTCCTCTATCAATTTTTTCTATTATCTGTGGTTTTTTAGCACTTGTCTCCCCCTGGCTTTTTTCGGAAGACTTGTGCCCTGGCAGAAGCACATAAATTAGACCGGATATTACAGCTGCTATGAGTATAATCTTTGTGATGTTTTTTTTAGCATAAGTTGGATTCTTTATATTGGCGAGGATTTTTTCTTTAGACTTTTGAGCTTTTTGGGAGATACTGGGTTCTGCTAGTACCTTTCTGGAGACAGGGGTAGGCACAGGTTTAATAGCGAAATACTCGGTTTTTCCATCTTGCTCAGATATTTCCTCCCCGACTATCGTTGCACTGGTCTCTCCTGATGAATTAACCTGCTCAGGGATTACTTCAAAAGCGAGACCAACTCCTCCAACTTCAATTTTATCACGATCCTTCAACTCCTGACGCGATACTTTCCTGTCATTTACCTTTGTGCCATTCTTGCTCTCCAGGTCAACCAATATCAGTTTTTCATCTTCTAAAACTATCTTGGCATGATGACGAGAGACCGTATCATTTCCTTCCAATACAATATTATTATCCTGCACTCTTCCAATAGTACAGGGTTCATTATCAAACTCAAAACATTCCCCTGCTTTTAACCCGTTCCTTATAGAGACCTTATATCCTGGCATTAACCATATCTCCTATACGAACCTGAGCGCTACTAATGGTGTCAGAGGGAAGTTCCAGCACATGCCGTACGCTTCTTCCTCCAAAAGCCAGCCGAAATGGTTTTAACTGAGATATAGTCTTTACAACACAATAATTCTTATCCATAAAAACCACATCAATCGGGAACCTCATAAACCACGTATGTATGGCTTTGCAGTTTTTAATCAGTAATCCCTCTCCAGAATCAAGTTTAGCGCGTCCAATCAGCCCCTTAGTTCTCATTTGCCATGTATCTGCAACAACCACTCGTTGTCCTAAAATCTGATTATTACCAAAACTGATCACTATAGTTGTCTCTCTAGAATCCACCCTGCAAAAGCTTTATAATGATAGGGCCAAAAAGCATTACAAAAACTGCTGGAAAGATAAATCCTACAAGGGGCAGCAGCATTTTTACCGGCGCCTGCATTGCTGTTTTCTCTGCTATCTGCATCCTCTTGGTCCGCATCTGATCAGATAAGACCCTGAGTATAGGCCCAAGACTTGTTCCCAGTTGATCTGCCTGTATAAGCGATGTGCAAATAGCAGAAAGATCCGGCATATTAACTCTGTCTGCCATTGCTTTTAAAGCGTCGCGCCTTGTTGACCCAAGCTTAATCTGCTGCTGCATGTGAAAAAGCTCCTCTACAAGTGGGCCTGCTTTCATCTTGTCAACCACTTTATTAATAGCTGCTGAGAAATCCAATCCTGCCTCTACTGAAAGAGTTATCAAGTCCAGGCTGTAAGGAAGGCCTCTCCAGATCCCTTTATGCCTTTTCTTAATCTGATCCTTCAACCATTGATCAGGATAGAAATAAGCAAGCATGAACAGGATAATGTAATACCAAGCAATTTCAATAGACAGCATCTTAAGTATTAAAAGCCCGACGATTGGCGCAAGTATTAATAGTAATTCTTTTATAGCCAAAAATTCTAGAGCGCTTATAGCTCCTGGATTTCCAGCTGAGGTTAGTTTTTGCGTGATATTATTCTGATATTCTTTAAGCCCAAACCGCTCGTGCAATTTCGCTAGTTTCCCGACCCATGGCATTAAGAAGCGATATAATGGATAGGTACGCATAAACTTTTCTCTTTTTTTCTCCAGCTGACCTAACATATCCAGATCTATCGCCTCCTCTTCCTTCTTCTCAAATAACGAGAGTATTCCTGCGCCTATAAAATAGAAAGCTGTAAAAATAAAAATATAAATTAGTGCTAAAATTATTATACTACCCATTTTCCCCTTTGTGCCTTTGTGCCTTTGCCACTTTGTTTCTTTATCCTAAACATCAATATTAACAATTTTATAAATCAGGAATCCACCTATTAGCTCCAGGAAAACAACTGTTGCAAGAAACGCCCAGCCAATAGCAGAAGTAAACATTATCTTCATTGTTGCCGGGTCCAGAAAATACATTATTATGCCAAGTCCTATAGGAAGCAAACCTACTACCAATCCCTGCATCTTGCCCTGAGATGTGAGCGCAGCAATCTTGCCATGCATTTTATCTCTCTCCCTTATTGTATTTGCAATTCTATCAAATATCTCAGAAAGATTACCCCCTAATTGCCTGGAGATATTAATTGAGGTGACAACCAATTCCATCTGTTCACTGGGCATTCTCTTTCCCAATCTTTTCAACGCTTCTTCCATTGAAACCCCTAACTTAGTAGACCGGATAACCAGACTAAATTCCTGAGACAAAGGAGCCTCAGATTCCTTAATTAAAAAATCCAGTGCTTGTTGCAGACTTAAACCTGCCTTAAGAGAATTTGACACCGTTGTTAAAGCCCCTGTTAATTGAGTGTCAAACTTTTTCTTGCGATTCTTCTTTAACTGTCTGAGATAAATTCTTGGCAGAGAGAATCCAACGGCTCCAAATGCTAAGCATATTAGCAAACTATGACTGAGCAAGTAACCAACCATTGCCATAACTAGAACACCAAGAATACTAAAATAAGCAATCTTTTCTGCTGGAATAAAAACAAACATCTCATCCAGCTCTTTTTCAGTTCCTGCAGCTACTTTCTTTTCATACTGTTTAATTCCCTTCTTAAAAGTCTGATAACCTGCCTGCGCCAGTATAAACACTGCTAAAAATGTAAGCCCAAGTATTAATAGCTCAATTATCTGCATTATTTTCCAGTCCTCTCTTCTTCAAATATCTTCATATCCAGGTGCATTCCCTTTGCTTCCAACTGAGGAACAAAACTTGGAATATTGCCAGTAGCTACAAAAGTTCCCTGCACTTTACCATCCTGGCCAATTCCTGTTTGTTTGAAAACAAAAATATCCTGTAAAGTAATGACTTCTCCCTCCATGCCTGTAACTTCAGTCACAGCAATAATCCTGCGGCTTCCGTCACTCAAACGAGACTCCTGAATTATTATGTTAATAGCTGAAGATACCTGTTCTCTGATAGCTCGGACAGGCAGATCCATACCTGACATTAAAACCATAGTTTCCAGACGCGAAAGAACATCACGAGGAGAATTGGCATGAGCAGTAGTAAGAGAGCCATCATGGCCAGTGTTCATAGCCTGAAGCATGTCCAGAGCCTCTCCACCCCTGCATTCTCCTACCACTATTCTATCAGGACGCATACGAAGAGCATTCTTTACCAGATCTCTAATAGCAATAGCTCCTTTGCCTTCAATATTTGGAGGCCGGGCTTCCAGAGAAACAACATGCTCCTGCGGTAGCTTAAGCTCTGCAGCATCCTCAATAGTTACTATTCTTTCGTCTTTAGGAATATAGGAAGACACTACATTAAGCAGTGTTGTCTTTCCTGATCCTGTTCCTCCTGATATAATAATGTTCTTGCGTGAAAGCACACATATCTCAAGGAACTTCGCAGTATCTTTATTCAATGTTCCAAAACCTATCAAATCATCTATAGTAAAAGGAGTTTTGGAGAACTTGCGAATAGTTATACTTGGTCCTTTTAGAGCTAGAGGCGGAATGATCGCATTTACTCTGGATCCATCCTTTAATCTTGCATCTACCAGTGGCATGCTTTCATCTATTCTGCGGCCAATAGGCCCTACTATCCTCTCTATCACAGCCATAACCTGTTCATCGCTGGCAAAGGTTTTCTCGCAGAGCTGAAGCTTGCCTTTCTTTTCAATATAAATCTGATCCTTTCTGTTAACCATTATTTCTGTTACATCATCATCCTTTAACAGATCCTCCAGAGCTCCCAAACCCAGCGCTTCATCCAGCACGTCCTTTACCAAATCCTCTATATTCACCCGCTTAGGAATAGAGTCAGCCATTTCCTTAATTATGCCTCTGGTAGCTTTTTCAGTGCGGCTCCTGACTTCCTGCTCCTTTCCCTTTTCAAATGTTAAACTCTTTAAGTCAATACGCTGAATGAGCTGCTTATGAATTTTGATTCTTATATCAGAAAGCTGGCTAACCTTCCCTTTAGAAGCTGCTTTATCAGAAGGCATGGATGCAGGCGCTGGTACACGAACTTGTTTTACCTCTGTCTTTTCATCCTCATCTCTATCTTTTTTAGCTTCCTGCAACAAGCTGCCCTCAGAAATACCTGCATCTTCTAAAACCATGCTCAAGTGCCCTATTTTGACTTCTTCTCCCAGCGGCCAAAGCTCTTCCTTAGCTATTTTTTTCCCATTAAGATATGTGCCATTGCCACTGTCCAAATCTTTAATATATACCTGATTATCCTTCAGTCTGAGACTGGTATGATGTCTTGAAGCCCTTGGATCAGAAATCATCAAATCACAGTCTTTCTCCCTGCCAATGGTTACAGCTTCCCCCTCCAATTTAAAAATTCTTTCCTTACCTGAAGCTTCTTTAATAACTATTCTCATTCACTATTCTCCCTGCAGTAATTGCATAGCCTTTCCTGTTTTTTGGGCAGGAATAAAGGTCGGAGTAGTAGGAGTCACCAGAACTATAATCTGTTTCTTCTCCTTTTCTGCCTGCTTCTTGGAAAATAACAGCCCCAGTACTGGAATTTGCCCTATACCAGGAGTGTACTTTTTGAAATCTGAAGCAAGCACGTCTGTAACACCTGAAAGAATCACTGACTGGCCCGGTTTAATAACTACATCAGACTCAGAACGATAAACCTTAAGTCCTGTTCTATCCTCGACTGTAGGATCAACCTGACTGACCTCCAGATTGATATGCATAGTTACCTCTCCAAAACTGTCCACCTCCGGCTTAACCTTAAGCAACATTCCATACTTCTTCCATTTAACATCTGCAGAACCACTTCCTGCTACTTTATATCCAATTTCGCCTCCATGTTCAAAAACAGCTTCTCCGCCGCTTAATGCAGACTGATGCAAAGACTTCCTTATAGTAGCATTCCCCTTAGAATGAGTAAAATTTAATGCCTTGGTCAGGTTATATCCTATATTCCAGCTGGGTCCGGCTCCCCCTGTACTTGCAAGACCTGCTCCGCCAGCTAATGTGCCTCCAAGCAGATTCATTCCCATATCCTTTCCTGCTACAGCGTTTATTTCTGCAAATTGGACATCTACTTCTATCATAACCTTTTTTACTTTTAGAAGATTGATAACGTTTTCAGCAAATGCGCCTGCTATTTTTTCAACCTCCTTGGACTCTTCTTCTCCCACTACAAAACCTCTCAGAATAACCCTGTTTCCAATAATCTTAACATTCACATTTGGGATCCCGATATTCTTTTTAATTTCCTCTGCCAGAATTTCATTATGAATCCCAGTGCGTATCTTCACCAGATTTATTACCTCTGGGTATGCTGCAGCAACTTTTTCTACTCTTTCTTTATCAGAAGCAGTCAAAACGGATCCATCAATAACCACTTTACCCCCGACTACCTTGACTTTTATTCCTTCTACATCGCTTAATAACTGACGAACTTCTTCAGCAAACTGCCTTGGGTCTCTTGAAATAACATAGATAGCATGGGTAACTTTTTCCTCTTTGCTGTCCCATATAATAAGATCTGTAGTTCCAACTTTTATGCCTGTAATAATTATCTGCTCACCACCAGCAACCACCTGAACATTAGCTACTTTATCATCTCCAACTGAAACACGCGCCAACTTCTTCACATCCACTACCTGCTGCTGCCCAACAGAAACAGTAATCGCTTTCTGTCCATAGACAACGCTTCCCATAAATAGTATGCAGATCGCTGCTGTCCATACTCCGACCAATCCTGTCTTTTGCTTAGTGTTCATGTTTTTTCCTCCTTGTTTTTGTTTTAATCAGAATTGTTCAATAGTTTTAACTCCGCCCTTAATTACTTCCACCTTGATTCTGTCCTGACGCTGGATAGTAAGTTTTTTAACCTGCTCCAGCTGCAAAATAGAACTCATTGTAATTTTCGGCATGTCTGGTATCACCTCTAAGTCTTCCGGATTGCGCAGAACAAGTGTTATTTTCCCTCTTGCTTGAGCAAAGATAATCATTTCCGCCTCCTGGAGCGTTAAAGAGAGAGTTACAGTATTATATCCTCTCCTTAGCATTGCTGCTGTAGAGTGCGTTTCCTCTACATCCACTCTTTTGCGTCCTACTTCCTGCCCTACAGCCAGAACAGTTACATTCTGAAGAAGAGTGAGAGTTGTTATCCCTGCTGCTTTTTCTCCTTCCACTGTAAAATTTGCAGCAAGATCTACATGATCATTCGGCTGGATATGTCCACCTACCCCTGTTACTTCATCTACAGAAATGGTTACTGCTCTCTCTTTCTGCCTTATGAGCGGAGATAATCCTTCCATCTTCTCCATCCCAAGACAGAGCCATGTTAACTGCTGACCTTTTTTTAGTAAAAACAACGTCTTCTGACCTTGTATTATCTCAATATCATCAGGGTTTAATGCATTGGGATCTTTAAACTTACGAGGCACCTGCGAAATTTCTACCATTCCCTTAGAAATTTTCTCTTTTGCCTTTATATCCTTTGCTGCTACAAGAACGCTTACCAGCTCCTTTCCCTTAAAAATTGGTCTTGTAACACCTTGAATATAAAAATGCACCATGACTATCGCTAAAAGACCTAATACAACTCCCATTATTAATGAAGCTTTATTCTGCATATCTACCTCCCTTTTTTATTAACTTATTTTAATTATTGTAGCATAGTTATTCGTTTTGTCATTATTTTCATCTGGAAAAACAATCAAACATTTTCCATCCTTTTTCTGAGCGCTGAGTAAATCGCCACTATCATCCAGCTTCCACCCATTCATTTTTAATCGGCTCTGATAAAAGAACTTCTGTGTGGTTGAGGAAGCAAGGCTTTTATACATTAGCACTTTATAATTTACGCCTCCAACTCCAAGCTCAAAGCTGAGCGCCTCAGAATTTAGCGGGTAGATAGGTATATCCTTGATAAAATCCTCCTCAACATTTGATTCTCTCCATTCCTCAAAACTTAAACAAAAAATATGGCTTCCCGAGAGGTTGGTATCCCTCATAGGCAAGACAGCTATGCCAAGACTTGGCGATTTCAATTTTTTAGCCATAATAAACTCACTGCCGCCTATATTCTTCCTGCAATGAAGACCAAAATTTCTCGTTTTCAGGTCATTTGAAAATTGTTTTATTAGTGTTTGAGCGGATAATGGGGAATGGTATATGCCAATTAAAGCGGGCTTAGAGTTAATCTTCACACGATAAGACTTGCCTGCCATATCTCTCATCATATCCGGAAGATTGAAACGTTTTTGGTTAATCTTATCCTGCAGTTCATAAATAAGCCCATAAACCTTATCTTGTCGACCGCCCTTTATTAAACCGTAACAACTCAAAGCAATAGTCAAAATAGCTATTAGAAGAACCTTCCCTGTGATTTTTGTTACTTGCCTTATCATTTAGTGCACCATTAGTATCCTATCAAAACCTGTTTTGTCAAATTTTGCCTTGTAGTTTGGATCGGGAAGTATATTGAATTTAACTTTGCTTCCGATATGCCCTTTTGTTTTATCTTTATCCTCCTTCCATAAGCTTTCTATCCATGAGAAAATAAGATCAGCACCTTTAGTAACTTTAGGAATTTCTCCTCCAAGACTTCCTCCATATGGAACAGCCTTGGCTGTTGTATAAATAGATGGTATATTAATACCCAGAAGAGAGCCGCCTATCAGGACTGGTTGAGAACCCTTGTAAGCAAGAGAAAAGGTATAGACATCTTCTCCGCCTGTCATAAATCCCAACCAGCCACTGGCGCAAAGAAAATACTTAGCCCTGTCTACATTTAACCAGCATGGAATTAACGAGGTGAGAGAGCTCCAGCCAAAATTCCCTCCTTTTATATCATCGTAAAAGCTTTTACCGTCATCATAAATTCCTTTTACGTCCTCTATACTGCTCATATTTACAAGACGCTCTGCCAAAGCAGTCGGCAGGGGAACAGCTGCATCAGCCTTATTAGCTCTGCCATATGTAAACACCTGAGTAATAGCAATAACAGGAACAGCATACTTCATAACATCCTGAATGGTTTGGACAATATTAGTAATAGTAAAATTCACATCTCCAGTGAACCAGAGTTTAATGAGGTCAATAATAAATGCAGGAACCCATAGAATATTGAGCATTGCTATTACATTAAGTCCCCTTGCCTGCCATACTGCGCCTGCCATAGCAGCAGAATCAGTTGCATTCTGCATTCTGATGCGCCAGCTTACAAGCTGTCCCACGTCCACAACCAGCATTATGAACATAACCAGCACCAGAAGCATCAGCGCTGCAAAAACGGCAGCCTGCCCGCCGTTATCTTTTCTGAGCTTATGAATTTGAATAAACATTATAAGAGACTCGCTATTTCCCCTAACTGTTGTTTTATCCACTTGATTATTTCATCCTTGGAGAAGCAGAACCCTAGAAAACGGCAGCTCCCCTTCACTGTAGTTCCTCCACCAAATATGGCTGATAAATAAGGTCCTGCTGGCACAGTATATGTTACATCCATCTTCGCGCTTCCTTTCGCCATCACATACGAGAGAAAACTTGCAAGGTAATTAGTTCCCGGGATAAAACTCATATCCGGGAGCCCTGCTTCTCTTAACAAATCAAAGCTGGTATTGACATTTCCATGACCAAAGAATACAGCACCGGCTCCTCCGCCATCTCTCGTTTCCTTTAGAGCTCCTTCTCTGGCTGCTATGTAAACCTTTGATTGAGCCACCATAACCTTTCCAAAGTGAACAACAATCATCATAATGAGTATAAAAATCGGCAGGACAATTGCTGCTTCTACTGCTGCCTGACCACTGTTAGATCTAATTAGCTTCATTCTAGTCCTCCACATTTATATTACAGCTTTGAGTAACTGGAAGATAATATCTATCGCCATCCTGAATCCCAATTATTCTGCCAACCATGGGCATATTCAGTTTAAACTTGTATTTGACAGTAGTGGTATTACCCGATTGGCTAACTGTAGTATTAGATTGAGCATAAGAATACTGCTTAATTATTGTTGCTAGGTTCTGTGCCCAATCAGGAATGGGAATTTTTTCAAGAATTTCAGAAATTGCCGAATCTAGAACCCCTCCCGAAGATTGACTGGAAATAGGTATCAGCGCAATGCTGGCAGCAAGTTTTGCTTTGTCCGCATCCTGATGCACAGAATATGAACGAGCTGCTGAAAAGGCAGCATAATTAGTTACTATATTGGCAGTTGCTATCAAAGCAAGCTGCATAATAGCCATGGCAAAGAGAATTAAAACAGGCATAACAATGACAAATTCAACCATTGACTGGCCTCTGTTATTTATTCGCCTAAAGCATTTCTTCATCTAAAAATCCATGCAATAAAGGTTCCAACACTCAGAGCCGCTCCATAAGGAATCCTTTCACTGTTAGACAGCTTTAAAGCTTCCGTTTTTAACCCGGGCATAATAAAACTCAAAATAAGACGAAAAATATTTTTTAGCCCTCTCCAGAATGTCCCTTTCCATATCATTACCGCTATTGCCAGTATTCCGCCTGTCAGGATTCCATAAAAACAAGCATTCAAGATAAATGGATACCCTCCAACAGCTCCAACAGCAGCCATTAATTTAACGTCTCCTCCTCCTACTCCGCCAAAGACAAATACTATGGCAAAAACACAAAACCCAATAGCGAGCCCCAGCATACTGTTAACCAACCCGCCAACGCCATGATTCCAAACGTTAAGCAACAGCCCTACCGCCACAGCAGGAAAGGTTACACAATTGTATATCTTGTGTGTAATCAAGTCTGTAACCGCTGATACCAGCAAAAGCAATATTAGTAATATGTCTGAAAATGCCATAAAGTTAATTATTGCGCTGATTCTAAATCATCAGCTGCTTTTTCAACTTTTGCTGATAACTTGTCTCTAAAATACTGGAACGCAACTATAGCAGCAATGGCTATTAACACCACTATCAGAATATATTCTGTCATGCCCTGCCCTTCTTCTCCGAATATAATCCCTTTCATTAAGTTTTTAAGCTTCTTCATTTTGTCACCCCCTTTCATTCATTTATGGAATAGGTAAACTAATAAGACTTGCGATTCTATTGTAATAAGTTTTTAGCGCCTTACGAAACATCTCAAAACAACCTGCCAGACAAAGAACAGCTATTACTGTTACAAGAACATACTCTGTCATCGCTTGCCCTTTTTCGTCCAGCAACAAGTTTTTTAAACTCTGTACAAACATTAATTGCTACCTATAAGCTTCTACCAAAACAACTGTAATGTTATCAACTCCTCCAGCTTTATTAGCATAGTCTATCATTTCTTCTGCTGCTTTTGAAAGGTTATCTATATGTTTTTTTATAATATCCTCCATTGTCTTTCTTTCCAGCATACCGCTCAGCCCATCGGAACATATGAGAAAAATATCTACAGGAACAATATCCTCTTCCTGTAGATCAACCTTGACCTCTTTCTCACTACCCAGAGCCCGTGTAATAACATTCTTCCAGCGATGCTGTTTGGCTTCCTCTTTCGTTATTACATTCTCTTTAAGTTGCTCATTAACCCATGAATGATCCTCTGTAATCTGCTTCAGCCTTCCATTTCTCATTAAATACACCCTGCTGTCGCCTACATGCACAACATACCCTTTCGCCTCAGCAATGGATAACCCTGCTATAGTTGTTCCCATTCCTTTAAGTTCAGGGTTAGAAAATGACATCTCATATATTTTCTTATTAGCAATTCGTACTGCGGTAAGGAGCTTATTAGCCTCAGGCGCTAGTTCTGGGTTCATCTCAAATGGCCAGGTAATATCATTGTCTTTGGCTGTGCGTTCAATAAAGGCCTTTATTAATTCGATAGATTTGCGACTTGCTACATCACCTGCTGCATGCCCACCCATGCCATCAGCTACAAGATAAAGCTTCAGATCATCACTGACCAGAAAGCTATCTTCATTTAGCTTGCGCACTCTGCCTAAATCTGATAAGCCGTATGCTCTGAACTTCATCTCTAATTTTACTCCTGTAACTGCCATACTGGTTAATTCTAATACTTTTTCTATGCCTTTGTCAATTTTTTATACCACCTAGCGCTTGAGCTTTCCGTTTGCTGTTTTGTCTAATCGGGCTACACATAGAAATTCTTTTGGAACCTTATATGAAGCTAATCTCTGATAGCAAAATTTGCGCACACTATTGATATCAAAATCTGTTTTTGCTTTATTTTGCAGAACGATCATTGCACAGGGAAGCTGCCCATACTGAGGATGGGTAATGCCATACACAAGAGACTCCTTGATGTCAGGATGCTGATTGAGAACTGATTCCACTTCATAGGGAAAGACTTTCATGCCGGCAAAATTAATGATATGTTTTTCTCTGCCAACAAGAAACAGAAAGCCTTCTTTATCAAGTCTAGCTAGATCCCCTGTCTTAAACCAGCCGTTATGCAATACCTGCTTTTTACTTTGCCATGGAGAAAAGTATGCATCAAACATTCCTTTTCCTTTAAGATAAACTTCACCAATCCCCTTAGCATCAGCATTTACTATTTTCACTTCGTAATCTGGTAGAATTCTGCCTACTGACTCTTGCTTCGTTTTATCCTCAGAACAATTGAGAAACGGCAGGCCCACTTCAATAATTCCATACGCTTCAGTCAGTTGAAAACCAAACTTTTTATGAAAATCATTTGCTATATCAACAGGCAGCTTTACTGCTGTACACACAGCCATACGGATACGACTTAACATATGGGAAGAAAGCATATCCGATTTTGTCAGCATATGATAATGGAAAGGTGAAGCGTATATAAATGTTCCTCTGTGGGTTTTCAATTTCTCAAGCAGTAATTCAGGGAATGCGCGGCTGCAGAGAATAATTGTTGCCCCACGCCGCAGGAAAAGCAGAATCGTTACTACAAAATGAAAACTCATGGAAAGAACCCATATCACTATATCATTTGAAGTGATATTTAACCCTTTATCTGCAGCATTGGTTCTTTGAATAATGGCTTCATGGGAAATTACTACTCCTTTGCTTACCCCGGTTGTGCCTGATGAAAACCGGATAAAAGCAGGATTTAATGTATAATAATCCGCTGGAACCTGTTTCTTCGCTGCGCGTTGATATAGAAAAAACTTTCTTTCACACACACAATCAGAAAAAATTCGAAGGCTGCCATGTTTGATACACCTTTCTTTATTAGAGAGCAAAGCATTCACATCAATTTTTTCCAGTATATCATCAACTTCATACATGGATAACGACGTAGATACTGGAACAATAACTGCAGGTAAAGACAGTACAGCCAGACTAATAATAATATAATCAATACTATCTTCACATAGTAATGCTACACGTTGAGCTGGCTGAACTCCATATGACTTTAATTCATCTGTAAGTTTCTCTACAGAAGCAAACAACTCGCCATAAGAAACCTGTTTATTCCCGTCAATGACAGCAATTTTCTTCTGAAGCTTTTTTGTTTCGCTCTTTATTACATCTACAATATTCATAAGTCATCATCCCATATCTGCAATGGGGTGTCTTCTGTTCCCTCTGGGACAACAGGTGTTTCAGGATCGCTGCCGTCAAGATAGACGCCTTGTTGAATAAGCGATTTTCTCACTGCGGCAACAGCAATATGCCTAGGTTGGATGCTTTGTCGTGCCGCCAGTGATGCTGCGACACCGGCAGCCTGCCCCGTGGCAAAGCATGGTACTATAAGACGCAAGGAGTTGTCGGCAAGATAGTCAGACGAAATACAACGTCCAGCAACAAGCAATCCGTCAACGTTCTTCGGAACAAGACATCGAAAAGGAATGTCATAGTTCAACCTTGGCGGATCGTAGAGTTTGTAGCCGAGAAGATACGAGCCCAATCGCGCAATTGAGTCTTCAAAATGTCGGCTTGATCTGAGGTCATCATCGGTCAGAGTGTATTCCCCTCGGATACGACGGCTCTGCCGTACCCCAAACTGCGGCAGTGTCTCTTTGATGCGCGCATTCTCCCAACCGGGCATATGAGTGCGCAGATAGTATAAGGAGCGAAAATAATCGCGGCGCATTTGTGTCTCTGCCTTACTAACTTCCTCAGCATCTGTCACATCAACCCCTTGTAGATACCGATGACGGTCCAGCATGACACCTCCGTTCAGCCTGCTAGCTTCTGCCACAACTTTCAGGAAGTGTTCAGGGGACTTCTTCTTAAACACCGCAACTTTTGCGCAGTCTATGCCATCAACTGTTACGCCCAGCGTCACATCGTGAGTATCACTGTCACACTTGCATCCTGCGCGAAACGCAACATCTGCGTCAGCAGTGCAGTCTATTACAACCTTGGCAAGAATGGCCCTGCGGCCGCTCTTACTCTCGGTGAAGAAACCGCGAACGTATGCACCATCAGTGATTGGATCACACACCAACGTGTGCAGGAGCAACTCTGCTCCTGCTTCTTCCAGCATTTCTGCAGCCTGCCACTTAAAAACCTCTGGGTCAACCGCGTAATCGCCACAGCGATTTGGACCTTGAATTGCGTCAAACGTCTCCATTCGCTTCCTGATATCCAAAGCAATACCGCCAGCTTTGGGACGAACTCCATCCCCCATACCAAACACCCAGAGAACGTGAGCGCCTGTAATCATCCCTCCAAGATATCCATATCGTTCAACGACGAGCGTTTTCGCTCCTTCACGCGCGGCAGCAATACCGGCAGCAATACCGGCAGGACCGCCTCCAGCAACAAGCACGTCAACTGTCCTCTCAACTGGAATGCGCTGTTGTGGTTCAACTTCAATATCGTTATTGTGCATCATAGATTCTGTTCCTCCTCTTTTGCCTCTCCTTCTAAGAGAGTGTGAGTTAATACTCCTAGTCCAGAACGCAAAGTGTGTATAATTGAATCTATCTCATCCTTTTCCAACATCTCATCTAAATAGGAAAAGACCACATTTAGCTTGCCCTGAAACTGGTTGAAGAATATTCCAAGCCCCGGAGGAATTGGAACTCTGGGCATATGGAAAATATTATGGATTTTTTTTCCCATAAACATCGGAGAATCGTATGCAGATTCGCCAATATAGGAAAAACAAAAAGAAGCAATCTGCCCTTTTAACGGCATCCGCATTAGATAACTTAAAACAGGTAAAGGTGCAATTCGCATCAAAAGACTTGCTTTCTCAATATCCGCAGGTAAGTCTGCCTTTATCTGATCGTAGATCTGCTGTTTAATTGATTGCAAAAGAACAGAAAAACTATCAGCCTCATTTGCTTTCACTCGAAGCAGGAAAAAGGACATATGATTAAAGAAAATCTCTTGATGTACCTTTTCTACTGGACGCGTATCAATAGACACAGGAATTATATAATCACCTGTGAGTATACCCCTTTTGAGAAAAATGCTGTGCAAAGCCTCCATGGAAATTGCCAATGCATACGGCATAAGCATTAAATAACCTGCTTTATTATATGCAGTTTCGATAATTGCAGATGTCTGGCGTTTATCAAGCGAGATTATCTTAAATTTAAATCCCTGATTGTTAACCACTGAATGTAAAGGCAAAAAGCGGGATTTATTCTCTGACAATTGTACCAGCTTCCTATTTACACGCTTACCTGCTTCAAATTTTTCCTGCCACTTACATAGATGAGCTGGTTCTGTAAGAGAAATCCTCTGGGAATAATCCATATTCAAGAATGCTTCAGCTCCTCTGACGTCAAACAAACAATGGTCAAACACTACCCCTAGAAAACTTGTTTCTCCCGTATGGACAAGATGAAATGCAAGATGCTCCTTAATACTGTTAAAGGGCATGTTTACTCCTTGCTCCAGTGTAAAGAGCACTTTGCTAAATGTTGCATTATCATCAAGGCGGTAAGTCCTGATGTTCGGAGAGAGCATTTTATTATTGGAATAAATCTTCCAGTATGGAGCAAGGTTGTAATTCCGCATCGGTCTGCCATTTACAACCGGAAATTTTTTAATGAATTTGTTCAGGCATTCCCGAAGTGTTGTCTCATCAAGCGTGCCTTTCAGTTGAAGAACAACCTGAAACATGTTCCCAACGCCAGTTTCCTTTTTGTTAATATGGTTAATTGTATGAATGATCCAGTCAACACCAGTTAAATAGCGTTTCATTCTAACTCATTCTGCTGATATATGACGCCAGCAAGTGGATGGTTTGAGAGTTTTCTCGTGTTAGTCCTGATTCCATTAACTTTAGATTAAATGTTTTTTCAATAAACACCAGAAGCTCCACAAAGCTAAATGAATCAACTCCTAGTGTGTGAAGAGGAGCATTTGAAGAAATTGTTGAAGAGTCTACATCTAATATTGTAGCAATCTCTTGGATCAGTGTTTCCTCGATATGTTTTACAGTCAACATGCAGCTTGTATCCTTTTACACAGTCAATTTAATAACAGCTTTTTCTCCTCCACAATTATACCTAATACAACTGATTCTCCGTATTTGAGCAGGTTCAGTCTTTGTGCATAGATTTATATTGTAGGGATTATGGCTAACTAGGCATGCGTAGTGTAGCTGCTTTTTTAACATGAGAGCAGCAGCAGCACAATTAAAACTTGTTCCAGTCATCATACTGCCGAATATTGGCGAATACCCTGAGATGCAAACACCTGATTCTGCAGCCTTTTGATATTCTTTCTCGTCTCCTGCAATACCGTCGGCATCAAGAATGAACATATCCGGTCTATTTTTTTCAACCTCTTTATCATTTAAAGAGATGGCTGTTATTTCACAATATTTCTTATGAGATTTCTCCAGTGTCATCAGAAAGAATACACTTCCCTCTCCTGGTACTGCTACAGGCGTTTTTGAAAAATTAAATGGTTTGATTCTGCCATCTCCAGCAATTCGCAACTTTTGCCTGCAGATGTATTCCATAACTGTGCCGCATTCATCAACGCTTCCAACAAGAACATATTCACACCGTTTCTCATAAAGCCAGGCTCGCGCAAGGATAAGAGCCTGGTGAAACGAAAATGCAAACTGAGTAAGTGTAATGGTTGGGCCACGGCTATCTAACACAGATGTAATATAAGACGCTGCTGCATTATGGACAGAATGAGAAAATATGGTTGGAGAAGCATTCCTATCACCATATTCAAGCATATCATCCAGAAAGCGGAATGTTGTTACATGCGGACCAAATGCTGTTGAGACAATAATACCAAGAGAAGATTTCTTTTTATTAAAATTAATGCCACTATCCACTACAGCGTCACTGGCTGCTAATACTGCCATTTTACTGAATCTATCCGCACGACGTATCCCGCCCAAAATTCTTTTGTCTGTGATTGATTCTTCCTTCACATGATAACCAGAATCTTCAGGCTTTATCCATCCATGCCTCAATGCGTCATCATAGCGGTTAATTCCCCGTCCCCCGCTAAAAACAACACCTATTCCAAAAATATTCATGCTCCTCTCCCAATAACAATCGCAGCATTGTTGCCGCCAAAGGCAAGGGACGTAGAAAGGGCAAAAGATCCGTGTATGCTCGTCTTCTCTCTAACCGGCGTTATAGGTATTTCATCATCCTGATTTACAAAACCAGCGCTTGCAGGTATCCATCCTTCCAGAAGCGCAGCACCTGTAAAAACAGCTTCCAATCCTCCTGCGCCGCCAAGTGTATGCCCCGTAAATCCCTTTGTAGAAAGAACCTTAATATCCTTACCAAAAACCCTTGCTAGAACCATACCCTCAACTTTATCATTATCCCGGGTTGCAGTGCCGTGAGCATTAACAAAACAGACCTCTTGAGAACTAATGCATGCTTCAGAAAGCGCTCTCTGAATCGCTGCTTCCAATCCTGTACCATCAGGTCTTGGAGCAGTAAGATGATAGGCGTCTGCTGAAGCGCCGTATCCAGCAAGATACAATCTAGGGGCATTGCCCGAGGCATTGCCTCTCTTACAAGCACATGCTTCTCTCTCAAGCACAAGAATTCCAGCACCTTCCCCTAAGTTTAATCCTTTACGATCTCTGTCAAATGGAGCGCATAATGATTCACTGACAATCCCAAGTGCCCCAAAACCGCATATAGGAATACGGTTCAATTCGTCTGCGCCACCGGCAATAGCGATATCACACTCTCCATTCCTTAACCAGGATAACGCTACTCCAATCGCATCAGCGCCTGAAGAACATGCATTAACCACAGTAACACGTGGACCTTTTGCTCCTATAGTATTTGCAACAGCTTGGGCAAGGTTTCCTTTTAAAAATCGGTCGACAGAATCCATCGGGGCTTTTCCCGAACTCCTGTACGAATGATAGAAGTCAACATCATTTAACTGGCTTGCCACAGTAGTCCCAAGACATACTCCTACACGAAAATCCTCAATGCGTTTTTTTAGTTCTGCCTTATTTAGGGCTTCCTCTACTGCGCACAAAGCAAGACTTAAAGTGCTCATTCTGTGTTCAAAGACTGGTTTTTTATTTACTTGTCCGCGCTGAAATGTATCCAGTGTTTCTGTGAGATTTGTACCTGCAGCAGAAATCGCACCCATGCCTGTTATTATTATGTTTGTTTTCTCCATGAAACTCCGTTGAGAGAAAATGCGAATTTATGCTGCTGTATTCTCGTATATATATTGTGCCAGAGTGTCGATTGAATAAAATATTTTTCTGCCCTGATCCATATCTTTGATTTCTAACCCAAAATTCCGCTGCAATAGCACAACAATTTCTACTGCATCTAAAGAATCCAGTCCAAGTCCTTCGCCAAACAGAACCTCGTCATCTTTAATATCTTCAGGTTTTACATTCTCTAATGATAGGCTGCTTACAAGCAGTTTTTTTAACTTGTTTCGTATTTCCTTCAATTCTTTTTGTTTCTGCTCTGCCATTTAATCTTCTCCTATATTTAGCGGTATTCAACAAGCGATATCATATCCTCTTATTGCTCTTTTTTCAAGGAACAATTCCAACACGGTATAAGAGTGGATTTTTGGCAACCATTAGAATGGGAAACTGATTCCGATAATGATTTTGCTTGAATTAAGTGGTACGTTGGGTTGCTTCATGCCAGCGTTAGATATGTGATGAAATCTATATTCTAACACAAATGAACGGCCTTTTCTGGTCTTGTAACTAAGTCCTAGTCCCGCTTGATAATTCCCGCAGATATTGGCGCCCATGCCAGGTATGTTCGCTTCCGTATAGACAGGACCGCCGCCCACGAAGAAATATGGCATGTATCTTTGCGATGTCTTCAGCGTCCAGGATGAAAGAAAGTTCAAGCCAAAAATCCGGCCATCATCAGGCTTAATAAGATAAGACACAGGTAGTTCTATCAGGAAGTTATGACTTCCGCGGTACCAGTCACGTCCAGTATCTTTGAGTTTTCGCCTATATCGCAGAATTACATCCACTGTCTCAACATGTTCACGAGTTTTGCCGAGTCCCGGATGCGTGGTACTGTAGCCGCTCAGCAACATCCATGATTCATCAGTTTGATCCGTATCGGCAAAGGCAACGTTAATTGCAACAACTGTGAACAGCAGTATCAGGCAGATTAATTTCATGGCGCACACCAAATCACTGAAGAGCATCTTTGTTCTGTTCATTCTTCCCATACATCACGAAATAAAAAATATTGATAAGGGTGTTTGTGTGTATATGCTTCAAGCAACGCGGCAAATTTTTGAACCCATTGCTGTAGTTGATGGTGTTTATCCTTTTCACTAATATAGCATGGATACAGCACATTAGATACATCAACAATGTACTGATAAGTAGATACTTTCTCTGACAATAGAACAACCACCGGACATCCTGCCGCTGCTGCAATTGTAAAGCCGCCGTATGGGAACCAGGCTTTCTCTCCAAGAAATGAAACTTCTACGGCTTTAAACCCATATCTGCGGTCACCCATAATGGACACAATATGTTTTTCCTTTAATTTATTCATGATTTCAACAATTCCACCAAGATCTTGTTCAGGAGAAATAATCTTGATATGGTTCTGTTCCCTGCTGATACGCAGTGAACTTTGCACTGCAGGGTTATCTTCCGGACGCATAACAAGATACACCGTTTTTTCCAGTTTTTTTAATGCTGTCATAGCGACCTGCCAGTTACCAACATGAGCAGTTAGTAAAATTATTCCATGAGGAGAATTCTGAATCAGGGACATCAATTGTTCATATCCATGTAATTGGATATCAAATATTTCCTGCCCTGAAACAATAGCGTATCGATCAATAAGCTGTTTTCCCTGACTTACAAACAATCTATATACGTGTCTCAGCCTTTTTACAAAACCATGTGATGGAAACCTTCTGTTAATATACGCCAAAGCTCCACAAACAGCTGCTTGGTCAAACAGCACATAATAGATACAGACAATATATAATAATCCATACGCTCCTCTTAACCCAAAAAAGCGCAGAGAAATCCTAAAAAACCAGAATCCAAGGGCATTCCCTCTTTTTTTTGCTTCAATTTTTCGAGATGCTTTAGCTTTTTTCATTTTTACCATCAACTTTTTTTGCGTTCAAGTCTGTTTTTTCTATGTAAAGATTATCAAGCGGGCTTTTGACCCCAAACTGATATAATAAGCATAACTACACAAAGTGGCAAAATCAAGCCTAAAACTCGTATTTTCGCACAAAAATCCTTTGACACATATAAAATTATTCGCTATCTTGAACACAATAAAGGTAACTGTTCAATGATGTACGTTATATATGGCTTAACACAAAATCGAAAGGAGGAACGATCATGTTTTGTTTTCAATGTCAGGAAACGGCTAAAAACCAAGGCTGCACCGTAAAAGGCGTGTGCGGAAAACCCGAGGAGACCGCGGACCTGCAGGATCTGCTCATTTACGTGTGTAAAGGAATCTCGATCTATGGTGAAAAGTTAAAGGAAATGGGCACTATGGGCAAGAACGCAGCCCACTTCGTGTGCAAGGCACTTTTTACCACCATCACCAATGTGGCATGGGACGATGATGTCGTCATCGGCCGGATCAAGGAGGGTTTCAGGGTTCGGGACGCAGTCAGGGAAAAGGCCGGAGCCGCCATGTCCGGCGCGCTTCCGGATTGCGCCACCTGGTTCTCAGAGGACAAGGAGGCCATCATGGCCAAGGCCATGTCCGATGAAGTGCGCATCACCACCGCTGAAAACGAGGACGTGCGCTCCCTCAGAGAGCTGCTCATCATCGGCTGCAAGGGAATCGCAGCTTATGCCGATCATGCCGCGATTCTTGGTCATGAGAAGGATGATATCTACGGCTTCCTCATGGAGGCCCTGGCATCCACCACCAAGGATCTTTCAACGGATGAGATGATCGCCATGGTCATGAAGGCAGGGGAGATGGCTGTAAATACTATGGCCCTTCTGGATGAGGCCAATACAACTGCCTATGGCAATCCCGAGATCACGGAGGTCAACATCGGCGTCAGAAACAATCCCGGAATCCTGATCTCCGGCCACGACTTGAAAGACATGGAAGAACTGCTCAGGCAAACCAAAGACGGGTGTGATGTTTACACCCACGGGGAAATGCTGCCGGCCAACTACTATCCGGCCTTTAAGAAGTATGACCATTTCGTGGGCAACTACGGCGGGTCGTGGTGGCATCAGAACAAGGAATTCGAATCCTTTAACGGCCCCATCATTCTGACAACCAACTGCCTGATTCCCATCAAAAAGGAAAACACCTATCTGAAACGGCTCTTTACTACCGGCGTCGTCAACTATCCCGGGGCCAAACACATCGCGGACAGGCCGGAAGGCGGGACAAAGGATTTCTCCCCGGTCGTGGCGCTGGCGAAAACATGCAAGTCACCGGAAGAGATAGAATCTGGCAAGATCGTTGGTGGGTTCGCCCATAACCAGGTCCTGGCCCTGGCTGACAAAGTGATCGACGCCGTTAAGTCAGGAGCCATCAAACGCTTTGTTGTCATGGCCGGGTGCGACGGCCGCCAAAAAGCCCGAAGTTATTTTACTGAAGTGGCCGAGAAGCTGCCCGAAGACACGGTAATTCTCACCGCCGGATGCGCCAAATACCGCTACAACAAGCTGGCACTGGGTGACATCGGCGGTATTCCCCGCGTGCTGGACGCCGGTCAGTGCAACGACTCCTACTCCCTGGCGGTGATCGCCTTGAAACTCAAGGAAGCATTCGGACTGAACGACATCAATGAGCTACCCGTCTCTTACGACATCGCCTGGTACGAGCAAAAAGCAGTGACCGTGTTGCTGGCCCTGCTGTTTCTCGGCGTCAAAGGAATTCGCCTGGGTCCCACATTGCCGGCCTTCCTGTCTCCCAATGTGGCCAAGGTCCTGGTGGAAAAATTCGACATCAAACCTATTGGAACCGTGCAGGATGATATTGTGGCAATGATGAAAGGAGAATAATACGGTTTGAATGAAAAATACGATATAACAAGGCGCTCCACCGGACGGCAATTCCGCTGCGCTCCATTGCCGCCGGTGAGCTTGGTCGTTCTACTTTTTTCACATAGAAATCTTAACAGATTATTTTTCTCTTTTCAATTGCCTAAGAACCAGGTTGGTTCAAAAGAACCAAATTGGTTCAAATAGGAAATAAACAAAGTAGCTCGCTTATTTCAACTTGATATTGTTGAAGCTTTTCTTTAAAGTAATATCTAATTTTACTATAAAGATAGAAGATGATACAGGCGAATAATCAAGTTCCGGACAGGTGTGATGTTGTAGTCATCGGAGCAGGGGCAGGTGGACTCACCGCAGCAGGGCTTCTCTCAAGGGTTGGTCTTCAAACAGTAGTTCTTGAGACTCAGCCACAGCCGGGGGGATACCTGGCAGGTTTTCAGCGACAGGGCTTTCAGTTCAACACTTCCATCCAATGGCTCAATCAATGCGGTCCCGGCGGATTCGTCTACAACATCTGGCGTCATTTAGGCGGCGAGTTTCCAACCTGCGCACCGTTGACTCGCATACACAGATATAAAAGCGATTCGTTCGACTATTTGCTGAGTTCCAATCCTATCGACTTACAGGATTGCCTTATCAAGGACTTTCCTGATGATGAGAGCGGTATCAGAGCTTTTTTCAAGGATGGGGAAAGACTTGGACAGCGGCTGAATGTCCTGAACAGCAGGACAATGGCGAAAGAGACCATGCCATTCTTTGAAAGAGTTATTCGCAACTTACAAATGCTGTTTTGGGCAATTCCTGTCGCTAAATACGTGATGAGCCCTGTCGAGAAAGGGCTGCGCCGCTATTTCAGTACGGAGGGTGCTCAAAAGATATTCTGCAGTCAAGAATCCTTTATGTCCGTTATGGTGCCTATCGCTTGGGCATTCGCCGGAAATTTTCAAACTTGTCCCAAAGGAGGAAGTCGCACACTGGCTTTATGGCTGTGTGAGAGAATCAGATCTGCCGGGTCGAAAGTATTGCTGAACCAGCACGTGGAAAGAGTGCTGTTAAACGCTAGAAAAGAAGCGACCGGTGTATTACTGGCAGACGGAAGTTCTCTGAGAGCTCGATACGTGATTGCAGCCTGCGACGTACAGATGCTCTATGAAAAGATGCTGCCGGACGGCTGTATTCCGGTACGGATGCGAAAAGCACTGCATAATGCCGATATTTATCATTCCAGCTTCAGCATATTTCTGGGACTGGATTGCGATGCTTCTTCTTTGGGATTCGGAGAAGAAGTATTGAATCTCACTAGGAGCGATGTATCACGTGAAGATCACATGAGTGGTGACCCACATCGCACGATCATGGTCGTCATCGCGCCTTCAGTTCGTGATTCTTCTCTGGCACCGGAAGGCAAGGGAACCCTTATGATACATTGTCCGGCGTATCTCGATTACGAAGACAATTGGAGAACCGGCAAGGGGCTGGCGAGGGGCGAGCCCTACAGAGCATTGAAAAGAAAGTTTGCCGACATCCTGCTGGCCCGGATTGAGAAAACCTTCGCTCCCGGGCTGAGGAAGCACATAGAGGTGATGGAGATTGCAACACCTGTAACATACTGGCGATATACGGGCAACACCAAGGGAAGCATTTCAGGGATTAAACCAACGGGAAGAAATATCAGAATCAGTGTAGCACGTTACAAAACGCCTGTGAAGAATTTATTGTTGGGAGGTCATTGTGCAGAATACGGCGGGGGTGTTCCAATGGCTGTAAAGGCCGGTGCGAATGCTAGTCTCATCGTCATGAAAGACATGAAAAGAGCGGCTTACGATGAACTGAAAGACGTAATAAACGGCGTAGAAAGGCACCACTGAAAGCAGAGAAAACGTTTCAGCCAAAGCAGATGGTAATTTCTTGTGAATCATCAGGGTTTATGGTAACATGTTTTTACAGCATGAGAAGGAGATGTTATGTCTATACTACAGGTAGATAATAGTAGTGAAAAAAGAGAAATGGAGTTTGAACTGGACTACTTGAAAAAGCTCTCTATTGGTGAACGAATGCAAATGATGCTTCAAAAATCTAAAGAGATGGCAAAAATTCTTAGAAGAAATGAAGATAGAAAAACTACTTTCATTACTCAGAGACAATAAGGTAGAATTTGTCCTGATTGGCGCAGTCACCTTCCCTGTCTATGGTTACTCAAGATCCACATTAGATACTGATATCTTTATAAGACCAACAATCGAGAATGCAAAAAACACACTGATAAGCCTGGAAGAATTTGGTTATGATGTGTCATGCTTAACTCCTGAATCGCTTCTGAAGAAAAAAACTCTTATCCGTCAATATATTGTGGAAACAGACATTCATCCATTTGTCAAAGGTATTTCATTTGAAGAGGTTTGGGAGAATAAAGTTGAGAACTTCTTTGGTAAACAGAAAGTTTATTTTGCTTCTCTAGAAGATATTATAAAAATGAAGAAAGCTGCTGGAAGAGTTAAAGATAGAGAAGATTTGAAAGTCCTCAAAAGATTATTAAAGCAAGAAAGACCTAATTAGCAGTTTCTATTCTGTAATTCCTACAATAACTACTAATATCGGCGCAGCAATAAGAGAATAAAAGAGGGCTCAAATCTTTTTTTGCATGTATTTGCAAAATATTGCTTGTATTTGCTTAATTTTTCTGCTAGAATCTTGAATTATGAATAAAGAGATTATGAGTATAGTTGGGATTTCAAGATATCTCGGATTTAGCCAGAGAAAAATTTATCAGTTAATAAAAGAAGGGAAGATTCCTGTCTCAAAAATCGGCGGGCAGTATCGCTTTATAAAAGATGAAATATATTTGTGGCTGAGAAGATCCAAACCTACAAATAAGTTAAATAACATTGATTTAGTAAATAAAATAAAAAAAGCCTGTGAGGAAAAGACAGCTGACGAACTGAATAATATTCTGAAGGAAATTTCCAATGAGAAGACATAAAAAAATAGGACTTGCCCTGGGAGGCGGGGCTGCAAGAGGTCTGGCCCACATTGGAGTTCTGAAAGCTTTAGTGGAAAACAATGTTCCTGTCGACATGATAGCTGGAACAAGCATTGGAGCATTAGTGGGCGCCTGTTTCGCTAAAGATGGCGAAATAAATACTCTTGAAGAAATCGTATTAAACATAGATTGGAGACAATTAGCTCTTTTACTTGATCCGAATTTAGCTCTATTGAAAAAAGGATTTATTCACGGAGAAAAGATTAAAGAGCTTCTGTGTTCCATTATCGGAGACATAGAATTCAAGGATTTAAAAATTCCATTTAGAGTCATAGCCACTGATGTCATTACAGGGGAAGAAGTAGTGATTGACAGCGGTTCTGTAGCTGAAGCTGTAAGAGCAAGTATTTCAATTCCTGTGTTGTTTACGCCTGTAAAATTTGAAAACAAGTTTTTAGTAGATGGAGGCATAGTAAATCCTGTTCCTGTAAATATAGTAAGAAATATGGGAGCAGAATTTATTATTGCCTGTAATGTAATACCTGAGCCGCAAAAAAGAGGACATATTACTTCTGAGGTAATTAATAAACAACCTCTTACTCTGCCCCAACATTCCCGAAATCACACGATAAGCAAATCCCTTGCAAAATTAAATAATAAAATAGATAAGCTTATTAAGGCAAATAAAGATAGGATAGAAACCATCCGTGAATTTACTTCTATATTAAAAAATAAAATATATAAAGGGCAACAAGTAGATTCAAACACTCCCAATATAATTGATGTTTTAATACACTCATTCTATATTATGGAGCATAAAATAGCTGCTTCAAACTTAAAGAAAGCTGACATAATAATTAATCCTGAGGTGAATCATATCTCCACCTTGGAATTTCACAAAGGAGCAGAAGCTATATCAGAAGGTTATAAATCAGTATTAGATATGTTACCAAAGATCAAAAAAAAAGCTAATATATGTTAAAAAAAATCTTCGTATTCGTTTTATTGTGTGTATTTCTTACAGGTTGCATCACTTCCTTAAGACTTACCAGAAAAGAAAGTAAAAATAATAATATTCTTGAGGAGTTTGGAATAAAGTATAAACCAGATTATATAATATCCTCTTTTCTTTATAAAGACCCTCCTAAGATTGTGGCAATACTTCCATTCGAAAATATTACAAGAGAAATAAAGAAAGATGGAAACATTCAAACAAAAAATAACAATCTACCAAAAGATATAGCTGACCTCCTAAGAGATACATTCTTCAGACACATAAGTACAAAATCCTATACATATATGAAACTTAAAAAGAGTGATGCTTTACTTAAAGAACAAGGCTTGTTAAATCCTGAAAAAACCTTGCCTGCTGATGCCCTGATCTACGGAAAGGTTACCCATTACAGAAAATTTTATGGGGTAATTTATTCCCAGGTAGGTATTGGGGTTTCTGTAAAAATGGTTGATTCACACACAGGCAACTTATTATGGCAGGCAAGCGGTATATCTACAAGTCATGAAGGCAGACTATATCTATCTCCACAGGACTTAGTGATGGGAAGTCTTAAAGCGGCTTTGCATATGAGAAAGACATGGATATATCGGGTTTCTGATCAGCTTTTTAGAGATATATCCATAACCTTGCCGGATGTAGGAACTCCTGTGATTCCCACAGTTATCATAAATAATAAAACTGCTTCAATTTACTCCGAACCATCAAGGAATGCTGAAATTATCGCAAGCGCGTCCAGAAAAACAAAATTTGATATGATCAGCAGACTGGATGACTGGTATTTTATAAAAATCGCTGAAGATAAGGAGTTGCAACCTCCTAGGTTTGGATGGATATATAAAGAGGATGTTGTTTCTCATTTTATCAAGATTGAAACAGCAAAAAAATTGCAGCGTCTTAGCAAAAAACAAGCTGCTCTTTACCCAAAAGAACATATTAATACAGAAAAATACCCTGCCAGATACTATATGGTTAAAAAAGGAGATACATTACACAGCATAGCCGGAAATCCTGATATATATGGAGACAGAGCAAAATGGAAACTAATCTATGATGCAAACAGGGAAAGAGTGCCGCAAATTAAGCTCTTAAATCCAGGCCAGATTTTAATAATTCCTCACTGATATTATAGTTATTTTTCAACTATAGTTTCTTCAATCTTCATTCCAAAATGCCTGCCAGACTTTTCTATGTGCCCGAGCACTTCATCTCCGGGCTTCAAGCTGACGACAGAAACTGGTTTTCCTTCCGGAGTTACTAATCTTATTGTTTCTGCATTTTGCAATACAAGTGACACTTCCTGTTTGTTGCAGGTTCCTTCTACAAGAAGCATAGGCCTTTTCTCAATCTTTATTCTGCCAACAATCACCTCTTGTGTCTTTCCTTCCCAGTTTACAATCAGTGCCTTATCCCCTGCTTTAAGATCCGAAAGATATCGTGTTTTTCCATCTGTAACCATCACATATGCATGCACTCCTCCTGCATTTACACGAAAAGGTCTTTGATCAACATACGGATTTTCTACTGATTCTGAATGCAAAAGAAACATGCTCGAGCTTGTATTACCAACCAGCATTCCTTCTCCAATAGTCATATTAGTACAGGTATCTACACAAACCCTATCTCCAACGCCTAATGACTTTACAGACTTGATCTTTATTTTTTTAATAGATAGCAAGACACTTTCTATTTTTAGCTGTTTAATCACTTTTCTTAATTCAGCAGGATTTTTTATATCCAATAAAACACCATCTACCCCTTTCTCAAGGGTATTCAAGGCTGCTTCTGCTTCTTGTAAATTCTTAACTTCTGCTATTAACCCTTTTGTTTGGGCAATAAGATTTTCCAGAGGGATAATCTTCCAGTCATGCGTCTTAATAACTATCCATTTGTTATGTATCGTTGCTGCTTTGATTTCATCCTCTTTTTTCTTAATTTCTATTTGCGCAACATCCTTGTCTATTTGCAGATCTCCATCCTCAGAAACAGTTTGTATTTTTCCCAGTTCCTTTACCTTCCCGTTAAATCCTTTATCAACAACAACAAAATCTGCTCCACATTCCAGAGCTGCAACAACGATCTCTTTATTCCACGGTCTCGCATTAACCCAAACTTGTTTCACTATTTATCATCCTTATTAATTTAAAATTTTTAACGCTTCCTCTACAGAGACATCTTCATGCACAATCTTGCATATTGCCTCAACCATCTTTTTAGGATGCTTATGCTGAAATGCATTTCTTCCAATAGAAACCCCTGCCCCGCCTGCTTCCAGCGAGTTTTTAACATTTTCAAGCACTTCGCTGTCATTAGACGCCTTTTCTCCTCCGGCAATAACTACTGGTATTGGACATCCTTCAACAACCTCGGAAAAAGTCTCCTTTGATCCTGTGTATGTAACCTTAACAATATCTGCGCCTAATTCTGCTGCAATCCTTGCTGCATGTTTAACTCCTTCAACCTCTGATTCACTCTTGAACTTCTTCCCACGTATATACATCATTGCAAGAAGAGGCATTCCCCAGTTCATACATGCAACACTGACCATGCCAAGATCCCTTAGCATCTCTGCCTCGTTCTCAGCACCAATATTTATATGAACAGATACTCCATCAGCGCCCATTTTCAGAGCATTTTCAACTGTGTTTACCAATACCTTTGCATTTGGGTCAGGACTCCAGAGAGTACTACCAGAAAGATGCAAAATTAATCCTATGTCTTTACCATGTCTTCTGTGACCATGCTTGGGAAGACCAACATGTCCTAAAACTGCATTTGCACCGCCTTCAGCAATGTCATTTACCATATCCCGCATATTCACAATTCCCTTGATCGGCCCTACAGTTACACCATGGTCCATTGGCACAATAACAGTTCTTCCAGTATTTCTATTAATTATCCTCTCCAAACGTATACTCTTTCCTAATCTGGACATATTGCAGTCTCCTTTATACAGATTCCCTAATTAAACTATTAAATCGGTGGTATGATATTAAATTTTATGTGCTGTGTCAAATTTCTCGCAATCCTGCTAATCTGAGAATGTTATGACAAATCAAGTCAATTTCTCTATCTGTACTGCTTATTTCTATCCACTTAGTCCTTGAATCCTTCTTGAACCAAGTCATCTGTCTTTTTGCAAAATGACGGGTATTTTTCTTGAGGAGTGCTTTTGCTTCATCAAGACCATAATGTCCATTTATGTATCCCAAAACTTCCCTATATCCTAAACTCTGCATAGGCAAAAGGTCTTCGTCATATCCTTTTTTTATGAGCCGTCTAACCTCTCTCGTAAGCCCTTTTTTGAACATAAAATCCACTCTGCTCTCAATTCTCCTATAAAGATTTTTGCGTTCTGCCTTAAGCCCTATTATGCGATATTGACAATCTATGGACTCGGCTTTAGTTTTACTCTGAAGACTTGAAATAGTCTCTCCTGTTGATAAAAAAACTTCCAGAGCTCTGATTATTCTTCTCCAATCATTTGGATGAATCCTTGCTGCAGCTATAGGATCAACTTTTTTAAGCTTTCCATACATATAACGAGAACCCTTATTAGCCAGCTGAGCTCTTACTCTTTTTTTAATAGTCTCTTTGACCATAGGTTCAGAGAAAAGACCGTCAATTACCGCTCTTATATATAAACCTGAACCCCCGACAAGTATCGGAGTTTTGCCTGAGTTAATAATTCTATTTATTTTGTCTCTTGCCATTTTCGCATATTCCCCTGCACTGAAATATTGATCAGGATAAATAATATCTATCATGTGATGAGGAACTGCTCTTCTCTCTTCTCTTGACGGTTTTGCTGTTCCAATATTCATGTATTTATATACTTGCATGGAATCTGCTGATACAATTTCTGAAGGGAAGAATGCAGAAAGGCTTACAGCAATTTTACTTTTGCCTATACCTGTAGGGCCTACAAGGACTATAACGGAGGAATTCATCTATTCTTTGACTTTGTCTCAGAGTTTCCTTCTTGCTCAATTGCAAGCATAAATTTATCTACATCCTCATATTTAAACACAATGCAATTGTCTAGGCGATAGGCTTTCAGCTTTTGCTCAGTAATAAGTTTCAGCATCTCTTCTCTACTAAACTTTAACATTCGCTGAACTTGTTTTCTTGTTAGATACCTATCTTCGATCATCTACATGCCCTTTTTTATATCTAAAACCAATTCTTCTACGCTCTGGTACCTTTTTGCAGGATCAACATTAAGAGTTCTTAGAATAATATTCTCAAGATCCTTAGACATCTCTTGATTATGAAATCGAGGGGATTTAACAAGCATATTCACTTGCTGAGTAACAATTTCATCGAATGAATTTCCTTCAAATGGTCTCCTGCCTGTTATAAGTTCATACATAACAACACCAAGAGAGTAAATATCAGATCTTTCATCTCCTCTATAGCCTTTTATTTGTTCAGGCGACATATAATGTGGAGTACCAGCCCGTTCTCTAATCCTTACATTAGATTTATTCTTTTCATAAGCTAAACCAAAATCTATTATTTTTACATCCATGTCTCTTGTCAAAATCATATTTCTGCTTTTTATGTCCTGATGGATAATGCCCCTTTTGTGAATATATTCAAGTGTCTCGCATACATTCAAAATTATATCAATATAGTTTTTTAACAGAGTATGATGCCTACTTATCAGCTCCCTGAGATTGTGTCCATCAAAATATTCTAATACAATATAACAAATATCATCTTCTCTGTTAGAATTATACACCTCAGGAATATTTTTATGATTTAATTTCTGCATTATCTCGGCTTCATAAAAAAATCTATTGATATGCTTCTTTTCAGTATCCGGTTTTATTCGCAGCACCTTGATGGCTACCTTTCTCTTGTCTCTAATCCCCAAATAAACATCAGTAAGACTAGTAGAAGAAAGACGTTTGCTTATTTTGTATTCTGATATGTACGTGCCAATCATAATTTATAACTGTTGTTGTATTTTTTTTATTATATCGGTTGTTGAATGGTTTTTCTTATCTCCAGTTATTGCAATCTGTCCACCATAGGAAAGAACAATATCTCGTTCTGGAACAGTCTCAGCTGTATAATCTGTTCCTTTTGCATGTATTGCTGGTTTTATAATCTTTAACAAATTTTCTACAGTAAGGTCTGAAAAAAGCACTACATAATTCACGCATTCTAAAGCTGCTACAATCTCTATTCTATCTTCCTCCTGCATAATTGGTCTGCCATGCCCTTTCAATTGTGATTCAGATTCATCATCATTGATCCCTACAATTAATATATCGCCCAAAGACTTTGCTTGCTCAAGATATCTGGTATGCCCTACATGCAGAATATCAAAACAGCCGTTTGCAAAAACTATTTTTTTGTTATCTTTTTTAAGTTCTTTTACCAGATTAGGAAGGTTATTTAGACTATAAACCTTCATGATTTTTTTGCGTATTTTACAACATCAATCAACTCTTTTTGTGTGGCTGTAGCTGCACCTGTTTTCATAACAACAATACTGCCCGCATAGTTTGCCAGTCTTGCAGCCTCAATTGCGCTTGCTCCTGCTGAAAGAGCCAGAGTTACTACGGCAGAAACCGTATCCCCTGCACCAGTAACATCAACCACGTCTGTACTTCCGTGTATTGGTATAAATGTACTTTTACTGTGTTTGTCTAATACCATCATGCCTTTACTGCCGCGCGTTATGATTGTATTCTCGCACTCTATCTCGGATTTAAGCCTCTCTGCTATGCTGCACAGGGATTTTTCTCCATTAATGCTGCAATGAAAAACATCTTCAACCTCTGTCTCATTCGGTGTTACTGCTGTTGCATACTTATAGTTGAGTAATCCATACCTGGAATCAACAACCAGAACAAGTTTCTTCTCCTTTGCATACTTAGATATTGCAGAATACACCGCTTTTGAGATAGTCTTGTATCCATAATCTGAAATAAGTACAGCATCCATAGTATCTAGCACTTCGTCAAGATAAGTAAGCATTTTTGTTTCGCTAATTGAACTTATGCGAAAATTCTTTTCTTTATCTATTCGTATGACCTGCTGCTTTGCTGTATGGTAACTACCTGCCATAATCCGTGTTTTTGTAATTGTTGAACAGGATTTATCAATAATAATTCCGTCTGTGTCCACCCTCATTTTCCCGAGAAAGGAAACAACCTCTTTCCCAGCATTATCATTCCCTATCACACCAACGGGATATACTCTTGCACCTAACGCTTTTAGGTTTGATATCGCATTTGCTGCTCCTCCCACCTTGAACATGTTTGAATCAAACTTTAAAATCAATACAGGTGCTTCCCTTGATATGCGAGAGACCTCCCCATATACATATTCGTCACATATCATATCCCCAATGCTAAGCACTCTTTTACCGCTGAACTCTTTAGTAATACCTGCTAAATCACTCATTTTTTTCTCTGTTTATATTTCTTATTATCCATTTTACAGCATCATATAAATTTTCTGCAATATGGGCAGGCACAATACCCGCCTTCCTTAGCTTATTTTGCTCTAGTTTTCCATAACCTGTTCTAACCAGTATTCCCATTGCAGATATATTATGGGCAACTTTAATATCTGTTAATTTATCTCCTATAATATAACATTTATTGAGTTTTAAATCAAAATCCTTTGCAGCCAGTTTGAACATCCCCTTTTTAGGTTTTCTACAAGAGCATTCCTCATCAGGATGGTGTGGGCAATAGTATATTGCGTCTATATAAGCACCATTCCTACGCAATCTTCTCTTTAATTCATTATGCACATTATCTAAATCGTCTATAGAGAATAGACCTCGGCCAATGCCTGACTGGTTGGTAACAATAATAACTTTAATCTTATTCTGATTTAAAAATCTGATAGCCTTTGCAGCATCTCTGATGAGTCTTAAATCCTTCACACTCTTTAAATAATCAACCTCTGTATTAATTGTCCCATCTCTATCTAAAAAAACTGCTCTATGTGGATATATATTGTCAGTCACCTAAATCATCCCTAAAATCTAATTTCAAATTCTTTATATTCTTCTGTTGCAGGCTCCCAATGCTTTTCAACATTCCTTATATAATCACGAAGACTGCTGCATATAGAGTCTATGAAGCTTTCAACGACTTCTCTATCGCCTTCTGCCACTACTTCTACCCGCCCGTTTGGAAGATTTTTGACAAAACCTGTAACTTCATACTGCTCGGCAATTCTTCTTGCAGTAAATCTAAATCCTACTCCCTGAACTGTCCCTGAAAAATTTGCATGCAAGCGTATCACCCCTTTATTACTCCCAATGGTCTGAGCTTAATAATAACCTCAACCAAATCACTCTGACTTTCAATAACTGCATCAATATCCTTATATGCCTGCGGTGCTTCGCTCAAATCAATATTGCCCCTTCTGTCTTTGCTCCACTGAGCGTAAACAATACCATGCATAGCCTTATTGCATTCTTCAACAGAGCAGATTTTATTAAACTTTGTCCTGCTCATACACCGACCTGCTCCATGCGAACATGACATAAAACTTTCAGGGTTACCCAATCCTCTTACAATGTACGACGTTGTTCCCATAGAGCCCGGAATGATTCCCATCCGTCCTTTTTTCGCCTGAGTTGCGCCTTTTCTGTGAATCCACACACTTCTTCCAAAATGAGTTTCCAGAGCCGCAAAATTATGATGGATATTTATTTCTCTGTCAAACTCGCAATGAAGAACCTCCCTGGCTGCTGATTTAAAATGTGCCATCATTAATCTTCGGTTTTCCTGTGCAAATGCAAGGGCGTATTTCATAGCCTCAGTGTATTCTTCCGAATCCTTTGTGCCCATAGACAGAAATGAAAGATCCTTCTGCCCATTGAAGTGTTCTCTATTGCAAATCCTCTGAGCAACTGCATTGTACTCTTTTGCTATCTTGTAACCAAAATTTCTACTGCCAGAATGAAGCATCAGCCAAATAAATCCATCAGAACCAGATTGAATTTCTATAAAGTGATTACCTCCACCAAGAGTACCAAGCTGTTTTTTTGCGGATTCTAATTCCCTTTGAATAACAGGAATATCAGGAGCCTTATCAAAACCCGGCCAGCTTTGCCCTTTTTTGTGATGTAAAAAACCAACAGGTATTATACTTCTCAGCTTATAAATAATGTCTTTTACTGCTCGCTCTGAAACTTCAGAAGTATTATATGTAGTCTTAACGGCACACATACCACAGCCGATATCAACTCCAACAGCATTTGGGATAACAGCATCCCTGCAGGCGATTACCCCTCCAATAGGCATGCCGTATCCAACATGGCAGTCCGGCATTAAGGCAACATGATGAAAAGTTCTGGGATGTTCTGAAAGATTCACTGCTTGAACCATTGCTTCCTCCTCCACATCCCTACACCATGATTTGATTGGAAGCCTGTAATTAGAATTTACCCATTCCATGACTTTAACCTTCTATTTTTATAAGTGGAGCAGAAGGGATTCGAACCCCCGACCCCCACGTTGCGAACGTGATGCTCTCCCAACTGAGCTACTGCCCCCCAACAGGTTATCTTCTTTTACCTGTTTTTTTCTGTTACGACATACGAGAAATTGGCAAGCTGTAAAAACATATTCTCTATTTCCTGCAGGAATGCAAGGCGGTTGTTTCTCAAGGCATGATTTTCATTCATTACCATAACCTTGTCAAAAAAATCATCTAAAGGTTTTTTCAGACTTATAATCTGACTAAATGCCTTAATATACTCTTTTCCCTTCATTAATTTGTTTACGCTTTTACTGATATCTAAAAACTTTTTAGCAAGTGTCTTTTCTTCAGGCTCAACAAGTTTTTTCTTGTTAAAATAAATAAACTTTATCCCTCTTTCTCTTGCCTGTTTCAGAATATTGGAAATACGCTTAAAAGAGGTTGTTATTGATTCAAAATCATTTTTACTTGGTTTAGAAAGTGCGTACAGAATTTTATCCTGTTCTGCCGGTTTAAAACCATGAGTATTAAGCACAGCATCAACAAAATCATATCTGTGAAAATGCCAACTTATAAGAATGTTTTTTAATCTTTGTTTGAAGAAATCAACGACCATGCGAAAAACCCTCTCATGTTCATCTTCACTGATTTTATAAAGTTTTATACACTCGCCAATTATATTCTCCAGATCAATGTCATATTCTCTTTCAAGAATTATTCTAAGAATTCCTATTGCCTGTCTTCTTAAAGCGAATTTATCGCCTGAACCGGTTATTGCGTTCTCATTTTCAATAACATGAGACACAATCGCATTCATCTTATCTGATATAGAAACCACGCTTCCCGCCTTTGTATTCGGAAGTTTATCCTCTGCAAATCTTGGATAATAATGACAAGCTATGCCTGAACTAACTTCTTCAGGGACATTGCCCTCTCTTGCATATTCTCCGCCTATTTCCCCCTGAAGTTCAGGAAACTCCTCAACCATATGAGTTCCCAGATCAGCTTTGCATAATTCACATACTTTCTTAAGTATTTTTGAATCTACGCCTACATTCTTATTTACCACCTTTGCTAATCTTTCTATCGCTCTGATTCTTTTAGGCAGCGTTCCAAACTGATGAGCATTTCTTGCCTCCATTATTTGTTTCGCGCGTTCTTCCAAACTTGTTTTTTTATCCTCATCCCAGAAGAATTTAGCATCGGCAAGTCTTGCGTTAAGCACTCTCTCATTCCCCTCTATGATTTGTTCTTCATTGCCTTTCATATTAGAGACAAAAACAAACTTGTTAGTAAGTTCAAGTTGTTTTCCCTTAATAACAGGGAAATATTTTTGATGAGATTTCATTGCCGCCTCAAGCACAATATCAGGAACCTTTAAGAACTCTTCAGGAAAAGTGCCTTTCAGAACATTTGGATATTCAACCAGATCAGTTACCGTGTCTAAAAGTGCTTCGTCAAATACGACTAAAGTTGGATTATCTTTCTTTAAGATTTTTTCCAAATCCTCTTTTATTTTACCCTTTCTTTCATATTGATCAACAATAACAAAAGCATCCTTCAAACTTTTTTTATATTCATCAATATCTGCGCTGTTGATTTTTATTACGTCTGGGGCAAGAAAACGATGTCCATAAGTTATATTGCCTGCCTCAAGTTTTCCGAATTTAACAGGAATCACTTCATCCCCATATAAACACATTAACCATCTTATCGGTCTCGCAAATTTGACACCAGAATTATCCCATCTCATAGTTTTTGGGAAAGGGATTGACTCTATCAGCTGCGGTATTAAATCTTTGAGAAGTTCTGCAGTTGGTCTTCCCTTCTCAATCTTTTCTGCAAAAACATATTTTCCTGATTTAGTTTCTTCAACTTTTAGCTCACTGACACTCAGCCCGAACTTCTTGGCAAAACCAATTGCGGCTGACGTCGGTTTATTATCGTTATCAAATGTCTTATCATACGGCGGACCCAGAACCGTTATCTCCTTATCCTCCTGTTTCTCACTTAGAGCTTTAATAAAAAGAACAAGTCTTCTGGGAGTGCCAAGAGAATGAATTTTAGGAGAAAATTTTAATCCTGTTTCCTCAAACATTTCAGAGGCAATTCTGGCGATATCACCTCTTGCTGAATTAACGTACGAAGCAGGTAATTCCTCCACTCCTATTTCAAACAATAAATTCTTCATTCTTTCCCAAGATATGTATTTGCGCACATACAAGCCAGTTTTCTTACTCTTTGTATGAATTTGGCTCTTTCTGCTACTCCTATAACTCCTCTTGCATCCAGAACATTAAAGACGTGAGAGCATTTCAATGTATAATCGTATGCTGGAAGAACCAGTTTTTCTTCTATCAGTCTTCCTGCCTCTTTTTCGTACATAACAAATAGTTTAAACTGTATCTTTGTATCAGCCTTCTCAAAGTTATATATAGAAAACTCTCTTTCATTATCCTTGTAAACATCTCCGTATTTAAATTCATTTGTCCAATCAATATCAAAGACATTTTCTTTTCCCTGAAGATACATTGCAATGCGCTCCAAGCCATAAGTCAATTCAACTGATATAGGATTGAGCTCAATTCCTCCAACCTGCTGAAAATACGTGAACTGAGTTATCTCCATACCGTCAAGCCAAACTTCCCAGCCAAGTCCTGTCGCTCCAAGTGTGGGAGATTCCCAGTCATCTTCAACAAACCTTATATCGTGTTTGGAGAGATTTATCCCCAGCTCTTTTATGCTATTCAGATATATGTCCTGCACATTATCAGGAGAAGGTTTCAGTATTACCTGATATTGATAATAGCGGCCAAGTCTATTTGGATTTTCTCCATATCTTCCGTCCGTCGGTCTTCTGGACGGCTGAACATAGGCTGCTTTCCATGGTTTTCCATCAAGCACTCTTAGAAAGGTATAAGGGCTGAAAGTCCCTGCTCCAACCTCAAGATCATAGGGTTGTGCAATTACACAACCCTGTTTCGCCCAATATTCAGTAAGCGCTGATATGATTTCTTGAAATGTCATATGCTTGTAATTTGTTCTAAAAATTTTAGTGATTTTAGTTCCCTAACCAATGTATATTTTATATAGGATTCTAGCATTAGTTTAAGCTCTTTACTAGATAATTTACTGAGTTTTAAACGGGAAATGTCTGAGAAGTCTGATGATTGCAAATGCTGTACAGTCAGTATAGTGCCTAGAGATACCCGAAGAGCACTTTCATCTGCTTCCCAGCATTCCCTATTAAGAACGCCCCCGAGACTGAGACTGAATCTTGCATTGAGTATCTTTGCTCCACAATTCACACACCTATCAAAAACAGGTATGCATCCAAGCATTTTCAAAAGCTTGATTTCAAAAAAGTGCGTGAGAACTTTTGGTTCCACATTAGTAGTTTCTAATGTAATTAAGGCATTAAGAAGTAAGCTGAAAATCTGCTCGCACTCTTGAGCCCCTTCAGTAGTTTTATTTATAAGTTCTATAAAATATGATGCATAAGCTATTTTAACTATATTATTACGTATATTTAAAAATGTATTTTTTAGATCACATTGGCTAACAAGCTGAATATCTGTTTTCTTCTGATAAAAGACCAAAGTAACGTGACTAAATATCTCCAAGCTGCTGCCGAACTTGTTTTTTGCGCTTCTAGCACCTTTTGCAATTCCTTTTATGTTGCCAAATTGAGGAGAATAGAATGTAACGATTTTGCTGGATTCTGCGAAATTTGTACTTCTAAGAACGACTGCCTCTGTAGTTTGGATACTCAATCAAGTTGTCTCCATAAAATTGAGTAAATATTTACTCAATTCAGTCATTGCGAGGAGCATAACGACGAAGCAATCTTGGCTTGCGTTTCTTACCTTAACCACGGGTATGTTCCAGTTTCCGGGTTAATACCATCCCCTTCTATAATATCCCAGATTGAGCTAAAGTCCCAATCAGTATATGTAGCCTTTAGTTTCATTTCTACTGTTGTTTTCCCTATACCACCCGGACTATATGATGTTCCTGATATTTGTGTATCCCAGAAAGAATCATTTACTGGGCAGTTCCAGTAATTCAGTCCAATTAATCCACCTACATACTGATTACCACTTACATGACCTGTAGAGTAACATTTTTCTAGTGTATTATCGTAGCATAAAGATCCAATTAATCCCCCCAATTTACTGTTTCCACTTACAGCACCTGTAGCATAGCAGTTAGTTATTGGACAATACCTCCAATTCGTCCCAACTAATCCCCCTATTTCACCGCCCGCACTACTTACATTACCAGTGGCATAACAGCTAGTTATTTTACCGGTTATATGCATCCCAACCAATCCACCTACGCTTCCGCCACCATAAACATTGCATTCAGAGTAACAATTTTCTATATCCTCACTCGACCAATTCCGACCAACTAATCCTCCAACTTCCCCACCGCCAGTTACAGATCCGGTAGTGTAGCAATTCTTTAATTTTCCACCGAGTGTTCCAACCAACCCCCCTGTGTATGTCAGCCCAGTTATATTAACATCTATTAAACCAACATTTTTTATTTCTGATGTATTGGTTGGCCTTCCAAATAATCCAACATAAGCGACACTTCTATTTATTTTGAGTCCTGTTATCGTGTGCCCTTTGCCGTCAAAAGTTCCTGTGAAAAAATAAATAGGATCAAATCCTTGCCCCCCATTATATAAAGCTCCGCCTGGATCTTGTGTGCAATAAGTGCAGTCAATATCATTTGCCAACCAATAATTACCAGAAAGATTATCTTTCATAGCTTGTAATTCAAGACAATTATGTATTGCTCCTGCAGCTTCTATTTTAACATTTATATATGTCTCTTTTGTATTCCCTGCCTGATCAAAGGCTTTGGCGTAAACTTTGTAGTCGCCTGATTTAACATCGCTGATATCCCAATCAAAATTATACCAGTTGTAAAGTTCATGTTTCTCATTATTCTTATATAAACGTGTTCCTGTATTATCTTCTTCTCCTTGTTTTTCAGGAGTATCGTCTGGCTCTCCAAGCCATAATTCAAACCTGGCTATTCCAGAGCCATATTCCCCGTCACAAACATAGGTTTTAACACTACAGTTTTTATTAATGTGATAATAACCATCTTGATCAGGCTCTACTGGTTCTCCATCAATGCAAATTACATCTTCCAATTCTCCAAACTTTATTAGATCAAATTGTGGTGTATATTGCTCAAATTCTGTAGCAAGATAGTTCATCTGCTTTTTTGGAGTCAATGATCTCCAGCTTTTATCATCAACTATTCCTTCTACCCATTTCCCGTCATAAAAATATCCAACTCCAGCCCTTTCATAACAATATTCAACTAATCCATCGCAACGAAAGGTATCTAGGCGATCCTTCTTAACACTGCCCTTATAGCCCTTGAAAAAGGCATACGGATTACCCTTTTTTGATTTGCTATTTGTATGATTTTTTTACGTTGAAGATAAGACAATTTTGTGGTTTTTACGCCCCAGAACTTACCATCATCATAAAACTTTTGAAATGTTATTTTGTTTTTTCCAAATCCCTGAACGCCATTATCGGCTGATTGAATAATAAAATGTTTTTCATAATTCTCAGGTTCCGCAACATGGCTAACTTCGTTCTCTGTACTATCCCAGTAATAATATAATCCAGCATGACCTAGAAACCAGAAAGGATTAAGCCCTCCTCCCATGTCAGTGTATATAGCGTCTCCTTTTTCAAATTTCTCTTCCGCATAAATAAAGCAACTAGAGAATATTAACAATAAAATCACTCCTAAAATTTGCAATTTGTTACAGTTTTTCATCTTGACTCCTCAATGTTAAAAGCAGAATCTTTTTATTTTTACCTTATCTGTCCCATCCGGATTCATCATATATAAATAAGATGCTGAATAAAAAAGCGGTAAATAGCCTCCTCTCAGCGCTTTCCGATATATAATTTTTTTGCCATCCGGTGTCCACCTAGGATACGAACATCCATACAAATGCGGCAAAAAGATATCTAGTTTCTTATATGGAGAATTGGTTAATTTCTTCTTATTACTTCCGTCTTTATCTATAATAAATATATCTTCGTATGAAGTTTCTTTTGTACTTGCTTCATATGCAACTTTACTGCCATCTGGAGAAAAGCGAGGATTTATAGCTTTATTCAACAGGTTCGGATTAACAAAAGGCGATGTTTTTTTATTTTGCGCATCTATAAAACAAGTTCCTTTTCCAGATATGAATGCGATTATTTTTTCTCCATCCAATGACCATAAAGCATCTGAAACAGACTCAATAATGAATTCTTCCTTACCAGTTTCAATATTTATTATATAAGTTCCTTCAGTCCCACCAATCGCCAATCTGTTTGAATAATAAAGTAATTTCTTCCCATCAGGAGACCATTTAGGCCAACGAACTGTCTCTTTATTTTCAAACGATTTTTTAGTCTTTGTTTTCATATTATATATCTGTAGCGAACCTCCTGCATAACTTGTAACATACGCTATTTTTTTCTGGTCAGGAGATAGTTCAGGATCATAAGCAATTTCACCTACATTTATTTTTTTATGTTTCCCTGTTTCTAAATCTAATATCCCTATTTTCTCACTTCCATCTATTCCGGGTATTTCATAAGCAATTTTACCCTTCAGTCCCATCCTAGCTATTTTATTCTTCCAACCTGTTAAAAATGGAATAGACAAGACGACTGCAAAAATTATTAAAGATTTTATAAAAATCTTGTTATTCATATTCATTGCCTGTTAATTTCTTATAAGCCTCTTTTAGTTTCGTTAATCCCCATGTGTCTTTCTCTATCTCTATTACATTCGCAATTGCTTGCGCTGCGCTTTGATCCCCTATTTCTGCAAGCGCATCTGCTGCTTCTATTCTTAATAATCCCTCTTTTTCTAATGCCTCTATCAATGGCTGTACTGCTGACGTATCTTTTAGCATTCCCAATGCTATTGCTGCGTTACAAGCAACATAACTATCTTTATCTTTCAACGCATTTATCAATGATGGAACTGCTAGAATATTTCCAAGTTCTCCCAGCCACAAAGCTGACAGCAGTCTTATTGATTCATCTTCATCGCTTATTAAAATGCTTATAAAACTATCATACGCTTGTTGAGCTTTCATACTAGCTAATGAGCTTCCTGCTCTTATCCTTTCTGTAAGGTCTTTACTGTTATTTAACTGATCAAGTAGAGGAGCTATAGCTTCAGGCGCGTTTAGTAAGCCAAGCGCTAATGATATGGTAGAACGTAAGTTTGTATCCTCATTATCCAATTCTTCCAATAATGGTTCAATTGCTCTCGAATCACCTATCTTACCTAATGAGTAGGCTGCATTTGCTCTAATTTCCGAATCTTCAGAGTCATCTTTAACAACATTTATTAAACTGTCTACTGCTTTTGAATCCTCAATTTCTCCTAATATCTCTAAATACATTGATCTTAGCACGATATCTTTTGTTTCATCCTTTGCAGCTTCAATCAATTCATCTACCAGCTTCCCTCCTTCCTTCATAATCTTATCCGCTGATTCACAAATCTTATCCCAATCTCCTTCACTAACTCCATCTTCCAGTTCATGGACATAATCTCTTATTGTGAATTCAAAATCTACTTGGGCAAGATTTTCTGCATTGTCTTTTATCTCTATATGAACTCCTGTAACACCATACAACAAATCCTCTGCTGGCTTATAACTAATGCCTGTTTCTGTAATCGTAGCATGTGAAGTTTGGTCTATATTGCCTACTAATATCTTTGCTGTAGTTACATTTATTCCAGATCCAGAATCTGAATAACTGGCAGAAATCATCGGCTTTGTTTCAGTCGTCTCTGAACCATCTTCCGGCTGGATGTTTGATACTACTGGCGAGGTTACATCTACTCTAAAAGTTGATGTTATAATTGCTTCATTCCCTGTCTTGTCTTTTACTTCAATAGAAATTGTATGATTCCCATCTGAAAGCACTGTGGTTGGCGTATAACTTACCTTTCCGGTTATCTCATCATAAGTTGCAGTTACTTCAACATCATTAAGTTTTAATATGATAGTTTCTTTATCTATTCCACTTGTTGCATCCGACAACACTGCTGAGATTTCCGGCTGATTGCTGTTTATTAAAGCACTGTTTTCTGGTGAAATACCCGAAATTACAGGAGAGGTATTGTCTAAGATAAATGTTATCTCTTTAGATTCTGCTTTATAGCCTCTTCTCTTGTGCGATCTGTATGCAATTGCTTTTAGCTTGTGTTCTCCGTCTTGTTGAACTGAAATGTCTACTTTGAACGTGTGATTCCCTGCCCTATGCCACCAGCGCCATGTTCTGTAGCTTCCAGCTAAACTATTGTCTAAATATAAATCTATTATTCCCGCTCTGCCCTGCCATGATACTGATACGTCTAAACCAGTTCCTTTTATATATGAATTATCTTTAGGAGCGGTTATCTTGACTAATATTAGTGGCTTTTTAGGTCTCAATCTGAAGTTTAATGTGTATATCCTTCCTTTCCTTACATATATCCATCTGGAACTTGAATAATATCCATTTGCTTCGGCTTTTACTCTATATATTCTTCCCCAGAACCATGCTTTTGCGTTCTTTATCACATAATTCCCATTTGCATTTGTACTGGCTCTGTAACTGCCTGCTTGGACGGTTGCGCCAGATATGGCTTGATTTGTTAGGGAATTTGTTACTTGTCCTTGAATCGTTGCCGTTTTGGGCGGAAGTGGACGACGATTTTTTGACCATGGCCAGCTATGGGCAGGAGTTATACTGATTAAGATTATTGAAAATGCGAGTAAGAATATCGGAAATTTTTTCATATTAGTTTATCTCCTAAATTGAATTATCATGCAACAGAAAGTATCACAATTTATTTGATTATGTCAAGTTTTTCAGACCGCATTGTCAAGACAAATTAAAAATGTCCCCTTTTTAACAAAATCAAAATGTCCCTTTTTGTTTTTTTTGATATATTAAATTAGTAGTAGTAAATTTTTCTTTTTGGTCAAGCTTTTTCTTTTTGTTAATTATGTGCATAATGTG